>CAMWWJ010000043.1 GCA_947177925.1 uncultured Lachnospiraceae bacterium | reverse complement strand
TAAAGTGCGTAAGTTTTGTTACCGGTAACTTACACACTTTATATTACATTCTCTATATCCCTGTATTTCCATCTTCTTTGGCAAGGGAATCAGTCAGAGTTAACCTCTGGCTTTTTCTATGTAAAGAGCTATGCTCCTACATACCAACTATTATTTAGTTTTATCTACACCAAGCGCCTTATACAAAGGATTCAGCTGATCTTTCACTGCAACTGCATCTCATCAATATTCAAACGCCCTATCATCCCATTGCTCTGTATCCCTTTGTAATAAACCTTATTAGCTTGCTTGTACAACCGTTGAAGCTTATCATATCCATTCTTTCCAGATATAGATAATCGCTTATATTATTCTCTGAATCAGCCAGCATTGAAAACAGATAATCTCCCATACTCATATGAAATCCAGCCGCATCACTCCGACTAATTTTTGCGTCCTCTCACCAAAAGCCCCCAACTTTCAAACTCCCACTCCTGAAATCCTCTCCACCATAAATTCCAGCATCTTCTCCTCATCATACTGAAACTGCGCCTTATCTACCCAAATCACATCCTTCTCCCGTCGAAACCAGGTAAGCTGCCTTTTTGCAAAATGACGGGTGTCTCTCTTAATCAGGTAAACCGCCTGCTCCAAATCATATTCCCCATCCAGATAAGCCAATATTTCCTTATACCCCAGCCCCTGCATGGAAACCATGTTCCGATGGCATCCCATATCCTTAAGCTTTTTTACCTCTTCCACAAGTCCTGCCGAGAGCATGTGATCCACCCGCTTGTCAATGTTCTTATACAGCCTTTCTCTTTCATCCGTCAATACGAAAAATACCCCATCATAGGGAGATTCCTTTTGTCTTTGAATTTCATTATGTTCTGAAATCTTCTCGTTCGTAAGCCTGTAATATTCAATGGCGCGAATAACCCGCTTTACGTTATTTTCATGAATCTCTTCAGCCGCCTTAGGATCGATTTCTCTAAGCATTTCATGAAGAAAATGAGCGCCTTTTTCCTTTGCTGTCCGCTCTAATTCCATTCGGATTTCCGTATTGTCTTCATTTTCGGTAAAATCGATATCGTATAGCAGTGCCTGAATATAAAAGCCGGTTCCACCTACCAAAATGGGTATCTTTCCTTTTGCATAAATAGCTTCCATAGCTTCTTTTGCCAAATTCTGAAACACCCGCACCGAAAATTCCTCAAAAGGACTTAGGCAGTCTATCAGATAGTGGGGAATTCCCTTCATCTCCTCCTTTTTTATTTTTGCAGAACCGATATCCATATGCCGGTACACCTGCATAGAATCGGCGGAGATAATCTCCCCGCCGATTCGCTTGGCTAATGTTATGGATAATTCCGTTTTTCCCACACCGGTAGGCCCGGCTAAAATAATCAGCTTCTTTTTCATGATACAATCCTTTTAAATTTTTTCTCTATTTCATATTTGGACATGGAAATAATGGTTGGTCTGCCATGAGGACAGTGGTATGGATTTTCCAAAGTAAACAACGTATCCATAAGTTCCTTTGCCTCCGCTATGGACAAATCCTGTCCGCCCTTTACGGCAGCCTTGCAGGACATGCTTGCAAGCTTTTGCAAAATCAGATGATTGTCCCCTTTTACCGGAAATTCCAGCAGCTCATCAATGGTTTCAAGAAACAGCTCCTTTTCTCCATATCCGTACAAATTGGAAGGAACTGCGCGAAGGGCAAATTCGTCCCCTCCAAATTCCTCTATTTCAAATCCCATGGAAGAAAAATGCTCCTCATAGTCTTTTAAAACGACCTTCTCCTTGTCAGTCAATGTTACTATGACAGGCGGATTCAACAACTGGGATTCCACCGTTCCTTCTTTTAATTTATTCATGAATGCCTCATACATGACCTTTTCATGAGCCGCATGCTGGTCAATGATATACAGCTGATCCTTTAAGGTTACAAGCCAGTAGGTTTTGAATATCTGGCCAAGCAGCCTGTATTCTTCTTTTGCCTCATCCGTAAAAAAGGAATCATCAAACAGATTCAGTTGTTCGCTTGTATTTACAAGAATCTGGTCCTTTTGCTTGATAATATTGGAATGGATTGTTTCTCCCGTTGCCGCCTTAGAAGGCTCCTCCATGCCGAATATTTTTGTAAAACCTGAGTTCGGCATAGGCTGTTCCGGTTTAAAATCTTCAAAAAACAGTTCTGTCCCCGTTTGTGGCGCCCCTGCCTTTTCATCTCCATGTCTGCTCTCTGTATTCTTATCCCCTGTCTCTTTAGCAGTTATCTCTTTATTATCAGTTTCCTTATGATCCGCTTCCTGAGTTCTGCCAACGGTTTGATAGGACAGTGCTTCTGCCACCCTGCCTGCCCGTTTCGCTTCAAAAGGCTCCGGAATTTCTTTCGTCAAAAGCCGTTCCCTTGCAACAGCTTCTTTTTTTGTTTCTTTTTCTTCTTCCGCAATCCGGGGAATGAAATCCTTATGGCTCATGGCTTCCTTTACCGATTCCGCAAAAAACTTTCCTATGGTTTCCGGTCCGGTAATGCGGATTTCCATTTTGGTAGGATGGACATTTACGTCAATCCGCCTTGTATCAATGGTAAAATAAAGCACTGCAAAGGGATATTTATGCTGCATCACATATTGTCTGCAGCCTTCCTCCAAAGCTGCGGAAAGAAGACGGCTCTTTACATATCTTCCATTGACGAAAAAGATTTCAAAGGTTCTGGAAGCTCTGTTTAGCACAGGCTTTCCTAAGTATCCCTTTATTTGTATTCCTTCCATTTCCGCTTCTATGGGAATTAAGTTAGCAGCGGCTTCCTTTCCGTACAGACGGTAAATGATTTCCGCCACATCCCCGTTTCCCGATGTATAAAATTTGGTCTGTCCATTGCTTATGAATTTAAAGGAAATGTCCGGCTTTGATAAGGCTATCCTCTGCATCAGATCCCCGATATATCCGGCTTCCGTCATATTAGTCTTTAAAAACTTTCGTCTGGCAGGCGTGTTAAAAAAAATGTTCCTGGCAACCACCGTGGTACCGTCCGGAGCGCCCACATCCTCCGGCTCTTCCATTTTACCGCCGTTACATTGAATCCGGGTGCCCACAAAAGCAGCAGAAATCTTTGTAATCAGCTCCACCTGGCAGACTGCGCTTATACTGGAGAGGGCTTCTCCGCGAAATCCCAGGCTCTGAATGGTTTCCAAATCCTCTTCTGTCTGTATCTTGCTTGTGGCATGTCTTAAAAATGCTTTTGTTATCTGGCTCTTTTCAATGCCGGAGCCGTTATCGGTCACCCGGATCAGACTGGTGCCCCCATCCTTTATTTCCACTGTGATAATGTCAGCTTTTGCATCTATGGAATTTTCCACCAGCTCCTTTACCACGCTGGAGGGACGTTCTACCACTTCTCCAGCCGCTATTTTGTCTACGGTTATTTCATCTAATACATGAATGACTGCCATGCTTTTCTCCTATATTTCCACTTCTGTCCCGCACAACCACGGGGAAGTTTCCTACTCGTTTACGATTCCATCTCCGGTTTGTACCTGTGGCTTATCCCAAGAGTTTTTATTACCCTACCAGCGGTTTTTCACCAGATTCTGCAGCTTATACAGAGTATTCAGGGCATCTAAGGGAGTCAGATTTGAAATGTCCACCTGGGAAAGCTCCTTGATGATGTCCTCATCCTTTACCGTATCAAACAATGTCATCTGCTCCAAATCCACCTGATCATAAGACTTTACTTTTTTCTTGTCCTGCTTTGTATCTACAGAAATGGTCTGAACCTTTTGCGTAATATCGTTGTCATTGATCTGCTCGGCAATTTCCTTGGCCCGATCAATGACCACATCCGGCACTCCTGCCAGCTTTGCTACCTGAATGCCATAGCTTTTATCCGCACCGCCTTTAATAATCCGGCGTAAGAATACAATATCGTCTCCTTTTTCTTTTACGGCAATGCAGTAATTATTCACATTATTCATTTTGCCTTCCAGCTCCGTCAGCTCATGGTAATGAGTGGCAAACAAAGTTTTTGCCCCCAGAAGCCGTTTGTTGCTTATATGCTCGATAACCGCCCATGCAATGGAAAGCCCGTCAAAGGTGGAAGTTCCTCTTCCGATTTCGTCCAGTATCAAAAGGCTGTTTGCGGTTGCATTCCTTAAAATATTGGCCACTTCATTCATTTCCACCATAAATGTACTTTGTCCGCTTGCCAGATCATCAGAAGCACCTACTCTTGTAAATATCCGGTCTACGATACCGATATCAGCACTTGCAGCAGGAACAAAGCTGCCAATCTGCGTCATCAATACAATCAGGGCGCTTTGGCGCATATAGGTGGATTTCCCAGCCATATTCGGACCGGTAATAATGGAAATAAGGTGTTTTCCACTGTCTAAAAAGGTATCGTTGGCAATGAACATATCGTTTGCGATCATTTTTTCCACTACCGGATGTCTCCCGCCTTTGATCTGTATGGTTCCTTTTTCATTCAGACCTGGCCGGACGTAATTGTTCCGCTCCGCCACATAAGCAAGGGAAGTGAATACATCCAGCCTGGCAACTGCCTTGGCCGTTTTCTGAATCCGTTCCACCGCATCCCCTATCTGATCCCTGATTTTGCAGTATAGCTCGTATTCCAGTCCGTACAGCTTATCCTCCGCATTCAGAATGGTATCCTCTAACTCCTTCAGCCTTGGCGTCGTATACCGCTCCGCATTGGCTAAGGTCTGTTTCCGGATATAATCCTCCGGCACCAGATCCTTGTAGGAATTGGTCACTTCAAAATAATAGCCGAATACTTTGTTGTATTTTACCTTTAAATTTTTGATGCCGGTTCTTTCCCTGTCTTCATTTTCCAACTGGGCAAGCCAGCTTTTCCCCTGGGTCTTTGCCTGTTTCAGACTGTCCACCGTTTCATGGAATCCCTCTTTTATAATGCCTCCCTCTTTTATGGCAATCGGCGGTTCCTCTACAATAGCATCCTGTATCAATGTATAAATATCCGACAAATCATCGATTTCCTGTTGAACATCCGTTAATAAAGGCTTATGGAATGTTTCCAAAACTGTCTTGATATGGGGAAGCATTTCCAAAGAATTGCGGAACGCAATCAAATCTCTTGGATTCGCTGTTTTATAGCTGATTTTTCCAAGAAGCCTTTCCAAATCGTAAATGGGATTCAGGTATTCCCGAAGCTCATCCCGACAGACCATATTTTGGTTCAATTCTTCTATGGCATCCAGCCGTTTTTCGATTTCTTCCTTTTCCACAAGAGGCTGCTCCACATAGGTTCTGAGCATTCGTGCCCCCATGGCGGTTTTGGTTTTATCAAGAACCCACAAAAGGGAACCTCTTTTCTGCTTTTCCCGCAAGGTTTCCACCAGCTCCAGATTTCTTCTGGTGGAGCTGTCAAGCAGCATATATTTGCTGGCAATATATGGATTTAAATGGGTAATATGACTTAAAGAGCTTTTTTGGGTTTCGTATAAATATTGCAGCACTGCTCCGGCGCTTATGAGCCCTGCCGGAAAATCATCGATTCCAAGAGCCGTCATGGTATTTACCTTAAAGTGCTTTAAAAGCAGCTTCTTACACGTCTCATCGTCAAAGTACCATGCATCCAGGTGATATACTGTAATATTCAGCCTTCCTTTTAAATCATCCACATCTATGCCGCTGACTAAAAACCCATCATTGCAGACGATTTCCGTAGGCATGAATTTGTTGATTTCATCCAACAGCTTTTTGTTGTCTTCCACCTCCGTCACATAAAAGTCTCCGGTGGTAATGTCAATGACAGAAATACCGATTTTGTTGGAAAGATATACCACACACATGAGATAATTGTTCTTTGTTTCCTCCAATGCCTGCATATTCAGATTGGTACCCGGGGTAACGATGCGCACCACATCTCTTTTCACGATTCCTTTTGCAAGCTTCGGATCTTCAAGCTGCTCGCAGATAGCTACCTTATAGCCTTTGGATACAAGCTTATTCAAATAACCGTCTACTGCATGATAGGGAATACCGCACATAGGTGCTCGTTCCTCTAAGCCGCAATTTTTACCGGTTAATGTAATTTCCAGTTCTTTAGAAGCAGTCAGGGCATCCTCAAAAAACATTTCGTAGAAATCCCCAAGACGATAAAAAAGAATGCAGTCCTTATACTGCTCCTTTGTTTCCAGATACTGCTTCATCATTGGTGTTAATTCAGCCACTTATGTAAATCTCCTGTTCTTATGCTTTACGCTTTGTTTTGTTCATTCACTATTATAGCACTTTTTGGAGAATTTTTAACTATATGTAATAAAATTGTTATATAAAAAGTGGAAATATTTATCATTTCTATAAATATAGGAGCTGCACAATGCCCATAGAATCTCAAATATGAATTACAATTTAATTTACAATCTCCCCTAAATAATAAAACCCTTTACACTCCTTTAACTTAACAGGAACAATCTTTCCAATCAAAGAAGCCTCCCCCTTAAAGTGAACCAGTGTATTGTTAGAAAGCCTTCCGGTTACGAATGCGGCATCCTGCTCATTGATTTCTTCTACCAGCGCCTCTGCAGTCTGTCCTTCCAACAGTTTCACCCGCTCTCTGGCCGTTTCCTGAACAACCTTTAGCAGCCTGTCGAAGTTCTCCTTAACCTCTTCTTCCGGCACCTGATTTTCCATTGCCGCCGCAGGGGTTCCCGTTCTTTTGGAGTAAATAAAGGTAAAAGCATTATCGTACTGCACCTTTCTTACCACATCAATGGTTTCATCCACGTCTTCTTTTGTTTCTCCCGGAAATCCCACGATAATATCTGTCGTAATGGACAAATCAGGGATTTCTTTTCTTAATTTGTCGGCAAGCTCCAGATAGCTTTCCTTCGTATAAACCCGGTTCATTGCCTTTAAGATTCTGGTTGATCCGGATTGAAGGGGAAGATGAAGATGTCTGCATATTTTTTTCGATCCCTTCATGACCTGTATCAGCTCGTCTGACAAATCCTTTGGATGGGATGTCATAAAGCGGATACGTTTCAGCCCGTCAATTTTTTCAATTTCCCCTAATAATTCTGCAAAAGTCATAGGCTCTTCTAAATTTTTCCCATAGGAATTTACATTCTGACCAAGCAACATAATCTCCACAACACCTTCTGCCACAAGTCCTTCAATTTCTCTTATGATATCTTTTGGATTACGGCTTCTCTCCCTGCCCCTCACGTAAGGTACAATACAATAGCTGCAAAAATTATTACAACCAAACATAATATTGATGCCGGATTTAAAAGCATATTTCCGTTCTACCGGCAAATCTTCCACAATCTTCTCCGTATCCTTCCAGATATCAATAATCATATCTTCCTTTGTAAGCATCTCCACCAAAAGCTCCGGAAATTTATATATATTATGGGTTCCGAAAATCAAATCCACAAAAGAATAGCTTTTGCGTATTTTTTCTATTACGGAAGGCTCCTGCATCATACAACCACAGAGAGCTATTTGTTTATGGGGGTTTTTCTTTTTCATACTATTTAAATTGCCAAGTCTTCCGTACACTCTTTGATTGGCATTGTCCCTTACGGTACAGGTATTGTAAATAACAAGATCCGCCGTCTCTTCTTCTGCTGCTTCATAGCCCGCAAGCTCTAAAATACCTGTCAGCTTCTCCGAGTCCCTTGCATTCATCTGGCACCCGAAGGTTGTGACGCAATAAGTGGGCTTTCGATGTAACTGTTTTTCGAGCTCCTCGGTAAGCTTCTTTGCTTTTGCAATAAAATAGTATTGTCTGTCCGGTTCGCTGTTTGGTGGTTCTTCCATTCTGTGAAATTTTTCAAGCTCTATGTTTTTCAACATCTTCAACTCCTTTTCGCACAAAGGAGCTGCCATACAAGTGTATTGTATCACAGCCTCTGTTTCTCTTAAATACCGTTCCATGGTACAAAATGACCGTTCACTGTTATTTTGGACTTCAGTAAAAAACAGAATTTATATGATATTCCGTATTCCCTCACATATTTTCCCAGCCACAGCCGGATTGTTCATGGTATACAAATGAATCCCATCAATATCATTGACCAATAAGTCTATGATCTGGCTTAGAGCATAGGACATTCCCGCATCAAAAAGGGCTTCTTTATTATCTTCAAACTTATGGATGATTTTTTGAAAGCGCATGGGAAAAGAGGCTCCGCACATAGTTACCATTCTTTTGATCTGGGCTGCGTTGATTACCGGCATGATTCCCGGAATAATCGGCACATTGATACCGCCGATCCTGCAATCCTCCACAAAGCGGAAAAAGTAATCGTTGTCAAAAAACAACTGGGAAAGCAGCACTTGTGCTCCCGCATCCACTTTTTTCTTTAAATGTCTGATTTCACTGACTCTGTTTTCCGATTCGGGATGACACTCGGGATAGCAGGCTCCAGCCATGCAGAAATTTCCTTTCCCGCTCAAGTATTCCATTAAATCGGAAGCATGTTTAAAATCTTCCTTCTCCTGAATATTGGGATTTTTATCCCCTCTCAGGGCTAGCACGTTTTGAATGCCTTCTGCTGCTAAAACCTTTGAAAATTCATCTATCTCCGCTTTATCGTAGCTAAGACAGGTCAGATGAACTACCGGCTCCACCTGATACTCATATTTGATTTTTTTCGCAAGCTCTATGGTACGATTACAGTTTGAGCTGCCTCCTGCCCCAAATGTGACGCTGATGAAATCCGGTTTTAACTGGCATAAAACTTCCAGCGTGGCATCAATATTTTTCAGCTCGCTGTCCTTTTTGGGTGGAAAAATCTCAAAGGACAGGCTCCTTTTCTTTTTGCTGTATATGTCTGAAATCTTCATTTTTGTTTACCAACTTTCTATATTTGCTCCTGCTTAAACTCCTACGGCCGCACCTGTCCGGTTCCACGAATGGCATATTTGTAAGAGGTCAATTCCTTTAGCCCCATAGGCCCTCTTGCATGGAGCATCTGGGTGCTGATGCCGATTTCTGCACCAAAGCCGAATTCAAAGCCATCAGTATAACGGGTAGAGGCATTTACGTATACACAGGCCGCATCTACGGTTTGTAAGAATTTTTCCGCATTTTCTTTATTTTCCGTAATAATTGCTTCCGAATGCTTCGTATTGTATTTGTTAATATGGGCAATTGCTTCTTCCACATTGTCTACGATCTTACAGGAAAGAATATAATCCAGATATTCCGTTCCGAAATCTTCTTCTGTTGCTTTACTACAGTCCGGAAGAATGGACAGTGTCTCTTCATCTCCTCTGATTTCCACCCGGGATTCTGTCAGTGCTTCCTTTGCCATAGGCAGAAAGCGTTCTGCCACATTTTTATGTACCACTAAGGATTCACAGGCATTGCATACGCCAATCCGCTGGGTCTTGGCATTTTTCAGGATTGCGGCCGCCATGGCAAGGTCTGCAGATTCATCCACATAAATATGACAGTTGCCCGTTCCGGTTTCAATCACCGGAATGGTACTGTTTTCCGTTACGGTACGAATCAGTCCGGCGCTTCCCCTTGGTATCAATACATCCACATATTCCTTTAAGCCCATAAATGCCTTTGTCACCTCCCGGTCGGTATCTTCAATCAGCTGAAGGGCATCCGCTGTGATTCCAGCTTCCTGTAAGCCTTCCCGAAGGGCATTTGCAATGGCGATGTTGGAATGAATGGCATCGGAGCCGCCCTTTAAGATCACTGCATTTCCTGCTTTAAAACAGAGTCCAAAGGCATCTGCTGTCACATTGGGCCTGGACTCATAAATAATGCCGATCACCCCAAGGGGAACTCTCCGCTTTTCAATGTCCAGTCCGTTTGGTCTTTGAAACCGCTCCATGACCTCACCCACAGGATCAGGAAGCTTTACAATCTGTAAAATCCCTTCTGCCATTGCTAAAATCCTGTCTTCATTCAGCTTCAGACGGTCTAAAAGCCCGGGATGCATTCCTTTTTCTTTTCCTGCCTGAATATCCAGTTCATTTTCTCTTATAATATCCGCTTTTTTTTCAAGAAGCTTATTTGCTGCAAGCTCTAAAGCTTTATTTTTCTCTTCTGTTGTAAGAAGCTGCAGCCGGTATTTTGCATTGACCGCATTTTGCCCCATTTTTTCTAAATTCGTCATAATAATCTCCTTCCTGTCTTCTTTTCCTATACGCTTCCCATATTGTATGGTGTTCTCACAGGCAGTCAATGACTTCCTGTTCTGTAATGATCATATCCACGCACTTATCATGCTGCTCAAAAGGAATTTCCTCTTTTACCTGCATTTCATATGCCAATGCCGCTTTTGCTTCCAGACAATCCGCCGTTTTTTCCAAAAAACGGTCATAAAACCCTTTTCCATATCCGATTCTGTGTCCCTGTCTGTCAAAAACCGCTCCCGGCATAAAAAGCAGGGCTCTTTTTCCAGAAGGCTTCCATTGTCTGTCACAGGTCTTTTCCGGCTCTAAAATTCCTTTATAACCTTCTCTTAAATCCTTTATGGAAGAAATCTCAAAAAACTCCATTTCTCCATCACCTATAACTTTTGGACAATATACCTTTTTCCCAAGCAAAAAGGCATATTCTATAATTCCTTTTGTATTTACCTCGCTTTTATAATTTACATAAGTAAGTATTTCTTCTGCCTGTAAAAATTCATAATGCGCCACTGCGTTTTCCATAATAGCATGACTAAGGGTAAGCTGTTCCTCTAAGGACATTTCTTCCCTTCTTTTCAATATGCTCCTTCTAAGAGTCCGCTTTTCTTCCTGCATTTCCCTGCTCCCGCTTCTGCACTTTTTAATGCAGCTTCTTTTTGCCGTATTTTTCTCCCAGATCCGTAATGGTGCCATCCGGATTCTGAATGGAGATATTGTTTAGCTGGCCTCTTAAATTTGCCCGCACATTGGCAATGTATTCTTCCCGCAAAAGAGCCTGTTCTTTTTTTTCTTCTTCGGTCAGCCCTTCAGCCTTGGATTTTCTGTATAATTCGTTGATCCGATTGATTTTTTCCTGATTCATGCTGTTCCTTTCCACTACTGATGAAGTCTTTCCACAAAATCCTGCAAATCAAAATCTTCGTTTTTCTTTGCTCTAAATATAGTTCCGAAATTTTTACCATCCATAATTCTGTGTATAATGCTGATGTCCCGGCTGTTGGCAATTACCATATCCGCCCCTGAGTTGATGGCGATCTGAGCCGCGGTTATTTTCGTATTCATACCTCCGGTTCCCACATTGCTTCCGGTGGAAGCCTTTCCCATCCGTATATATTCTTCTGTCAGCTCTTCCACCTCTTCAATGAATACAGCATCCGGATTTTTTCTGGGATCGTCCGTATAAAGTCCGTCAATATCCGAAAGCAGAAGCAAAAGATCCGCATCCACAAGCGCTGCAATTATGGCAGATAATGTATCGTTATCCCCTACCAGCACATCATTATCGTCTACCTGTATTTCATAAGTTGCAATCGTATCATTTTCATTTACAACGGGAATCACTCCTAATTTTAAAAGCTCCGAAAAGGTATTGTGTGCATTATAACGGTTCAGGTTATCCAAAATCGTATTTTTGGTCAATAAAATCTGCGCCATTGTCTGATTGTACTCTGCAAACAGCTTCTGATAGACCATCATAAGCTTTGCCTGTCCGATTGCGGCACATGCCTGTTTGACAGCCAGCGGCCTGTGCCCTGTGGTATCCGTCAGCCGGATGGCCCTCTTTCCTACTGCAATAGCGCCGGATGATACTAAAATAACATCTTTTCCCTGATTGCGTAAATTGGAAATCTCTCTTACGAGCACTTCCATTTTCACATAGTCAAGTCCTCCTGTTTCCTTATGGGTCAAAGAAGAAGAGCCTATTTTAATGACGATTCTCTTTTTATCCTTTAATGTTTCTCTTATATTCACAATTATTTCTCCTCATTTTCCGTTCTATTGATAGGTTGACAGGCCAATGGAGCATATGCTGAGACAATGGCTTCTGCCACTTTTAAGCCGTCAATGGCTGCGGAAGTAATCCCACCTGCATAACCGGCTCCTTCCCCACATGGATAAAGTCCCTTTATATTAGATTCAAAACCTTTATCCCGCAGGATTCTCAGAGGCGATGAAGTTCTTGCCTCTATTCCCAGAACCGGAACGTCCTCTTTTGCAAATCCCGGAATCTTTTTATGAAAAGCTTCCATTCCTTCTATAAATGCCTGATTCAGCTCCTCCGGCAGGATATCCCTTACATTGGCAAAGGAATAGTCTCCCTTTACTTCCGGAACGATATTTCCTAACTGTTCTGTTATTCTGCGGGCTTTAAAATCCCCGTAAAGCTGAAGGGGAATCTTTCCTTTTCCAAGCTCATATGCTTTTTTTTCCAGCCTTCTTTGAAATTCCACTCCCCCAAGAGGACTGTCGCCTGGAAAATCATCGGGAGTAACCGATATGATAATGGCACTGTTGGCATTTTTCCCGTTCCGGCCGCTGTAGCTCATGCCGTTTACCGTCAATCCCCCTTTTTCAGAAGCTGCATTTACCACATATCCTCCAGGGCACATACAAAAAGAATAGACTCCCCGGTTGGTGGAGGTTTTTGCTGTCAGCTTGTAATCGGCAGCTTTGATTCCGGTTCCTTCCAGATCGGCAATGGCTAACTGGCTTTTATTAATCATGGACTGTGGATGCTCCACCCGAAAGCCAACTGCAAAAGCTTTGGCTTCCATGGGCACATGACTGCTATAGAGCATGGAAAAGGTATCTCTTGCGCTGTGTCCCACTGCAAGCACCAATTGTTCACAGGGAATTGTTTCTTTCAGGGTATCCTGGTTTCCGTCGGGGCAGTTTAAATTCCTTACCCGGATTCCCTTTAACTTCTGCCCCTCCAATACAAGCTCTTCCAGTTTTGTATAAAACCTTACCTGTCCCCCATATGCCAAAATAGCTTCCCGCATATTTTTCACCACGTCAATCAGCACATCGGTTCCTATATGGGGCTTCTGCTTATACAGGATTTCCGGACTGGCTCCCATTTCCACAAAGACCTTTAGAATTTCCCTGCTTCTATGAGCCTTATCCTTTATGGAAGTATTTAATTTTCCGTCAGAAAAGGTCCCGGCTCCCCCTTCACCAAACTGCACATTGGAATATGGATTTAAAATTCCATCTTTCCAAAAGGCTTCTACCGTTTCCATGCGTCTTTCCACCGGCTCGCCCTGCTCGATAAGGATAGGTTTATAGCCCGCCTTTGCCAGATAGTATCCGCAAAATAATCCTGCCGGGCCTGCACCTGCTATTATGGGAGGATATTTCATCCCTCCGGCTCCTGCAGGCGGAAATTCATACTTCTCATGGGAAAGCCGGATAATCTCTTTCAGCTTTTTCTTTTGACAGAACCGAAGAACAGCCTCCTCCCGTTCCACCTGAATGTCCACTACCAGATTGTAATATAAATCAGGTTTTTTCCTGGCATCCAGAGATTCCCTTATAATTTCAATGCCAGTTAACTGTCCAGGCCTTAAATACAAAAGCTTATTCAGTTTCTTTTCTATCCCTTCTTTTGTATATTGCAAGGGAACCTTCAGTTGATTTATTCGAAGCATTTCTTTTTTCCTTTTTGGTAAATGATTGTCCGGGCCGGCTAATTATCCTTCTGCTGCATGAACCGCAGCCACATATGCTGATGACCATGCCCATTGCAGATTATAGCCGCCGCACCTTCCGTCAATGTCTATTATTTCACCTGCAAAATACAGGCCCTTATGAATCCTGGATTCCAGATTTTCCGTCAATTCTTCCGTTGCTATGCCGCCTTGGCAGATTTGTCCCTGCTCAAAGGAATTATACCCCTTTAATGGAATTTCCCAATGCTTCATAAGCCTGCAGAGTCTTTTCAGATTGTGAACGGAAAGCTCCTCTGCCTTTGACTGAGCGGGAAACCCGCATTCCTTTAACAGCATAAGGTTCAGCTTTTTATTTAACAGGCCAAGAAGCAGCTCTTCACAACTGCCCCAGTCAGAAATCCGTTCTTTCTTTTTTACTAAATATTCATACAAAACCGTTTCTTCCATTTGCGGTAAAAAATCACAAACCACATAAGCCTTTTTCTTTTCCCATAAGGCTCTTACTGCAAATCTGCTGAACTGAAATACCGGAATGCCGGAAATGCCATAGTCCGTAAACTGTACTTCACCGGACTCTTTTGCAATCAATGTTTTTTTCCTGTTTGCTGTCTCTTCTATGTATAGCTTTAATCTGCAGTCAGAACGGACACCTGCAATCATTTTAAAATAACCGCCTTCCGCCTTTAGCTGCACAAGGGCCGGAAGAGGCTCTATCACAGAGTGTCCAAGCTTCTTTGCAAGCTGATAGCCTGAGCCGTCCGAGCCGGTTTTCGGCGCCGCCTTGCTGCCGCATGCCAGAATCACGCAGTCAGCCTCAAGCTCTCCCTCACTGGTATTTAAAACAAATCCCTTTTTTGCGTCAGGCAGGATTTCTTTCACCTTTACCTCTGTCCGCACTTTTACATGAAGCCTTTTAAGCTCTGTTCTGAGCAGATCCAGAACAGTAGATGCCTGATTGCTGTATGGGTATACAAGGCCATTTATATCTTTCCAGACAAGTCCCATTTCCTCAAACAGCTTCAGCGTCTCATATTGTGTAAATCTCTCTAAAACAGGAACCACAAAAGACGGGTGATTTCCATGATAATCACCCGGCTTAAGGACTAAATTTGTTAAGTTGCATTTTCCGTTTCCTGTGGCTAACAGTTTTTTCCCGATTCGGTCCGTATGCTCCAGCAAAAGTACATCTGCTCCTGCTCTTTTGGCACAAATTGCCCCAAACATTCCACAAGCGCCGCCGCCTATAATTACTATTTTTCTCATAAGCTAT
>CAMWWJ010000042.1 GCA_947177925.1 uncultured Lachnospiraceae bacterium | reverse complement strand
TTGGTGCGTTAGTACCGCTGCGTCTTTGCAGAGCGAGAGCGTGCCCATAAGACTACCAGATTACCGAGCGGCTCCTACGTCCTCATATCCAACCCCTCCCCCCTTGAAAAGAAGGTTGGATTATCGAACTTTTATGAGAGTTTTTACATTCCCTTATTGAGTTTCCATTCATTTTGAAGTATGATAAAAGAATTGTAACAAAAGAAATCAAAAACAAGAACATTTAGCGAGGTAAACAATTGTGAAAACAAAGATTTTTATTGACGGCAGTGAAGGTACTACAGGACTTAGGATTCATGAACGCTTTCAGATACGTGATGATATTGAATTATTGACTATATCCAAAGAGCTGAGAAAGGATACGGAGGAAAGAAAGAGGCTGATCAATGCTTCTGACATTACCTTCTTGTGCCTGCCGGATGCTGCCGCAAGAGAATCGGTAAGCCTTGTGGAAAATGAGCAGGTTAAAATCATTGACACCTCTACGGCCCATAGGACGGAAGAGGGATGGGCATATGGGTTTCCGGAATTATCGGATGGACATAGAAAAGCGATCGCTTCGGGAAAAAGAATTGCCGTTCCGGGATGTCATGCTACCGGATTCATTTCTCTGGCATATCCCTTGACTGCCGCTGGTATTCTTTCACCGGATTATCCGGTGGCGGCTTTTTCCCTTACCGGCTACAGCGGCGGCGGAAAGAAGATGATTGGAGAGTATGAAGCAGAGGAACGTGATAAGGCTCTGGATTCACCAAGGGAATATGCCCTGACCCAGCAGCACAAGCATTTAAAGGAAATGCAGAAAATAACAGGGCTTGGCAGACAGCCGTTGTTTTCTCCGATTGTTGCGGATTATTACAGCGGAATGGTGGTATCGCTTCCATTATATACAGAGGCATTGAAGATAAAAGCAGGAGAGGCGGACATGCCGGAAAGACTTCGGAGCTTTTATAGAGAGTATTATAAAGGACAGCAGTTTATTCAGGTTATGGATGAGAAGGAAACGGAAGCATTGAACGGAATGCTTCCCGGAAACTTATGCAGTGGCTGGGACGGTTTGAGGATTTATGTAACGGGCAATGAGGAACGGGTGGTTCTGTCGGCACAGTTTGACAATTTAGGAAAAGGCGCTTCCGGAGCCGCCATCCAGTGTTTGAATATTTTACTTGGATGTGAAGAAAGTAAGGGACTGAATTTATGATAAGGGCAATGGAAGAAAAGGATTATGAGCAGGTACATAGTTTATGGATGAGCATTAAAAATTTTGCCATAAGGAGTCAGGATGATTCTAAGGAAGGCGTGGTACGTTTCTTAAGACGTAATCCGGGCATCAGCGTGGTGGCAGAAGAAGATGGCAGGATCGTTGGGGCAATTCTCTGCGGGCATGACGGAAGAAGAGGCTGCTTATATCATGTGTGTGTCAGCGAGCAGTACCGCTTACGTGGTATTGGAAAGGCAATGGTAGTTCACTGCATGGAGGCTTTGAAAAAAGAAAAGATCAATAAAGTATCGCTGATTGCATTTTCGGAAAATGATATTGGAAATGCCTTTTGGAAGGAAATCGGCTGGACGAAAAGAGAAGATCTGAATTACTATGATTTTACCTTAAATAAAGAAAATATTGTTGCATTCAACAGATAGTAAGAGAACAGGAGAGAGGGATATGAAAGAAATCAAAGGCGGAGTGACTGCTGCAAAAGGTTTTTTGGCCGCAGGAGCGGAAGCAAATATCAAATATAAAGATAGAAAAGACATGGCTCTCATTTACAGCGAAAAACCCTGTGTGACGGCAGGAACCTTTACCAGTAATATCGTAAAGGCTGCCTGTGTGACCTGGGATCAGGAAATCGTGGACAATTCCCCTTATGCCCAGGCAGTTATCGTGAATGCGGGAATTGCCAATGCCTGCACTGGAAAGCAGGGATATGAATATTGTGATGCTACCGCAAAAAAAGCGGCAGAAGTATTGGACATTCCAAAGGAAAGCGTGCTGGTGGCTTCCACCGGAGTCATTGGAGTGCAGCTTCCCATTGATAAGATTGTAAAGGGCGTGGAATTGTTAGCAGCAGCTAAGTCAGCAGACCGGGCGGGGGCGCAGGCGGCAGCAGAGGCGATTATGACTACTGATACAAGGGATAAGCAGATGGCGGTTACCTTTGAAATAGGAGGAAGGGCTGTGACCATAGGTGGAATGTGCAAAGGCTCAGGCATGATACATCCCAATATGTGCACGATGCTTGCTTTTATTACAACGGATATTGCCATAAAAAAAGAATTGCTGCAGGAAGCCCTTAGAGAAGACATACAGGATACCTATAATATGGTTTCTGTGGACGGGGATACTTCCACAAACGATACTGTGTTAGTACTGGCTAACGGCATGGCTGGTAATGAGGAAATTACGGAAAAGAATCAGGATTACGAAAAATTCGTGGAGGCGTTGCATTTCGTCAATGAGACGCTGGCAAAGAAAATGGCAGGAGACGGCGAAGGGGCTACCGCTTTATTTGAAGCAAAGGTCATTCATGCCGATACAAAGGAGCAGGCAAAGACAATAGCAAAATCCGTAATATGCTCTTCCCTGACCAAGGCGGCTATTTTCGGTCATGATGCCAACTGGGGAAGGATTTTATGTGCCATGGGCTATTCCGGTGCAAAATTCAATCCGGAGGCAGTGGAATTGTTCTTTCAGTCAAAATCCGGAAATATTCAGATTTACAAGGATGGAGTTGCGGTGAACTATAGCGAAGAGGAGGCAACGAAAATTCTCTCGGATGAAGAGGTGACGGTTTTGATTGATATGAAATCCGGGGAGGCTGAAGCATGCGCATGGGGCTGCGACCTAAGCTATGACTATGTAAGAATCAATGCAGATTACCGTTCCTAATCATGAGAAGCGGAAAAAGATGAAAGGAGGCCTTTTCATGGATAAGGATATGGAAAAGGTATTACAAAAGGCGGAGGTGCTCATTGAAGCATTGCCTTATATTCAGAAATATAACAGAAGGATCATTGTGGTAAAATATGGCGGAAGCGCCATGGCAAACGAAGAAATACAGCGTAACGTTATTAAAGATGTGACTTTATTAAAGCTGGTAGGATTTAAGCCTATTATCGTCCATGGCGGCGGAAAGGAAATCAGCCGTTGGGTAGGAAAAGTAGGAAAGGAAGCAAAATTTGTAAACGGACTCCGAGTAACGGATGAAGAAACAATGGAAATTGCAGAAATGGTTCTTTCCAAGGTCAATAAGCAGTTAGTAACCATGGTGCAGGAGCTTGGTGTAAAGGCAGTAGGGATCAGTGGAAAAGACGGAGAGCTTCTTCAAGTGGACAAAAAGTATTCCCAGGGTGAGGATATTGGCTTTGTAGGAGATATAAAAAATGTAAATCCAAAGATTTTATATGATCTTTTAGAAAAGGATTTTCTTCCAATCGTGGCGCCTATCGGGCTTGGAGATGATTATCAGGGCTATAATATCAATGCGGATGATGCGGCATGCGCTATTGCAAAGGCGGTTGGCGCACAAAAGCTGGCATTTTTAACAGATATTGAAGGCTTATATCGGGATATTGAGGATAAGTCCAGTTTTATTTCCAGACTGACTGTCAGTGAAGCGGATCAATTGATCGGGGAAGGCATGATTGGAGGCGGCATGCTTCCAAAATTGAATAACTGTACGTCTGCCATTAAGAATGGAGTAAACAGGGTACATATTCTGGATGGACGCATTCCCCATTGCCTGTTGTTAGAGATATTTACGAATCAGGGAATTGGAACGGCGATTATTGCGGATGAGGATATAAATTCTATGGCGAATTAGAAGAGATGGCATGAAATGCGGAAACTCTTTTAATTCTGCCAATGAATCGACAGAAAGTTAAGGATGAAGGCTAAGGATAGAAAGTGAAAAATAGAAAGGAAGAGCGTAAGATGATGGAAGAATATATTGTCCAGGCGGAGCAGGATCTTTTGCATACGTATAACCGGTATCCGGTTGTGTTTGACAGAGGAGAAGGGGTTCACCTGTATGATTTGGACGGAAAGGAATATCTGGACTTTGTGGCGGGCATTGCGGTATTTGCCTTGGGATATGGAAATAAGACTTATGACAATGCTTTAAAAGAGCAGATTGACAAGCTTATCCATACCTCTAATTATTATTACAATGTTCCCGCAGTGGAGGCGGCAAAAAGGCTGAAACAGGTTTCCGGGCTTGACCGGGTGTTTTTTACAAACAGCGGGGCGGAGGCTATGGAGGGAGCCATTAAGGCAGCGAGAAAATATGCCTATTTAAAGGATGGTACCACGGATCATGAAATCATTGCCATGGAACATTCCTTTCATGGCAGGACCATGGGAGCCTTGTCTGTTACGGGAAATAAAAAGTACCGGGAAGCTTTTGGGCCCATGATTGGAAACGTGAAGTTTGCAAAGCTGAACGATTTTGACAGTGTGGAGTCTTTAGTAAATGACAAGACCTGTGCCATTATTATGGAGACGGTACAGGGGGAAGGCGGAATTTATCCGGCAGAGGAAAACTTTTTAAAGGCGGTAAGGAAGCTTTGTGATGAAAAAGACATTCTTTTGATTCTGGATGAAATACAATGCGGCATGGGCAGGACGGGAACCATGTTTGCATGGCAGAGGTACGGAGTGAAGCCGGATATCATGACCACAGCGAAGGCTCTTGGCTGCGGCGTTCCCATTGGAGCGTTTCTCATGACAGAAAAAGTTGGGCAGAATTCCCTTGCAGCAGGGGACCATGGCACTACCTATGGAGGGAATCCGTTAGCCTGCAAAGCCGCATGGACGGTGTTGGATTTATATGAAGAACAGCATATTTTAGAACATGTACAAAAGGTGGGCGCATATCTGACGGATAAGTTGGAGGAGCTTGTATCCAAATATGACTGTATTACGGAAAGAAGAGGGTTAGGTCTTCTTCAGGGGCTGGTGTTTCAGAAACCAGTGAATGAAATCATTGAAAGAGCACTGAAAGAGGGGCTTGTGCTGATCAATGCAGGCGCCAATATCATCCGGTTTGTTCCGCCTTTGATTATTGAAGAAAGGCACGTGGATGAGATGCTTGTGATTTTGGAGAAGTGCCTGAAGGAATAAGGCCTTTATGAAAATGGGGTAAAAGAAACGATGAAAAAGAAGATAATTTCCATATGTCTGCTGTTATGCCTTCTGGCAGGTACCTGGCTTGGAACAGCAACGGCAGAGAAAGCGGACAGCTCCCTTTTTACGGGAAATAGAACGCTCACATTGTGGTACACGGATGAAGCACTGACAAATTATCTGGAAAGCGCCGCATTTGATTATCAGGAAAAAACAGGAGAAAAGGTAGTTCCGGTTCTTGTATCGGGATTGGAATATCTGGAACAGATTCACAAGGCTTCCATGGAGGGAGAAGGTCCGGATCTTTACATTACCAGCAATGATACTTTAGGAAAGGCATATCTGGCCGGGCTTTCAGCTCAGATCAAGGATGAGGGACAGATTGTCAATGAAGCGAATTATCCGGCTCCGGCCCTGTGGGCGGTCAGCTATCAGAATAAACTGATGGGATATCCTCTTTACTATGAAACATCTATCCTGTTATACAACAAGACTTATATCGAAAATCTGGCAAAAGATACCATTGTGGCAGAAGCAAATGCCGCAGAGGGAGAAGCGGCCATGGAAGCAATTGAAGCAGCCGGAAGCGAAGAGGCGGCAGAACAGGATGTAGTGGGAGAGGCAACGGAAATCCAGATAACGGAAGAGGAAATACAAAAGACTATGGATAGACTGATTCCGGCCACGATTGAAGGAATCCTTACCTTTGCGGAGGATTATGATGCGCCGGAACAGGTGGAGGCAGTGTTCAAATGGGATGTTTCCGACATTTTCTATAATTATTTCGTAGTAGGGAATTATATAACGGTAGGAGGAAATGCAGGAGATGATCCGGGAAATATCCATATTTATAATGAGGAGGCAATGAAATGCCTTGCTGTTTATCAGAAATTGAACCAGTTCTTTTCTATTGAGCCGGACGAAGTAAACTATGATTCGGTTTTAAAGGAATTTATAGAGGGAAAGACGGTTTTTGCTGTAGCCACTACAGATGCTATTGAAAAAATAGAAGAGGCAAAAGCAGCCGGAGAATTTGCTTATGAATACGGCGTGGCAAAACAGCCGGATGTGAATGAGGAATTAAAATCAAAGAGCCTGTCTGTAACAAATGCGGTAGTTATAAACGGGTATGGACAGAAAAAGGAGCAGGCAGAAGCATTTGCCAGATATGTGGTTTGGGAACGGGCGGACAGCCTTTATGACAGAACAGGGAAAATCCCCGCAAGAAAAGGGATCTCCTATGAAAATGAGAAGGTTGCTGTCACCATGAAGGAATATGAAGATTCTATTCCGATTCCAAAGATGATGGAAACAAGCAATTTCTGGGTGCAATTGGAAATTGCCTTTTCCAATATCTGGACAGGCGCGGATGTAAATGAAACTCTTCGGACATTATCAGAGCAGATTATGACTCAGGTGTCCGGAACAGAATATAAAGAAGAAGTGCTTCCCGATCCGGTGATAGAGGAAGACACCGAAGGGGCAGAAGAATAAAGGGTATAAAATCCAATCAGAGGGTTACACTAAAGATAAAAAACTTTGGAGGTAACAGAATGATTGGATTTTTAATTGCACTGCTTTCCGGTGCCTTAATGAGCATTCAGGGAGTATTTAATACAGAGGTGACCAAGAACTCCTCCATTTGGGTTGCAAATGTATTTGTACAGCTTACCGCCTTTTTAGTATGTGCGGCAGCCTGGATCATATCAGATCGAACAAGCTTTCAGACTCTTGCCCGGATTGAACCTAAGTATATGCTGTTAGGAGGAGCGATAGGAGCTTTTATTACGTATACTGTCATTAAAAGCATGGATATGTTAGGGCCTGCCAAAGCAGTTATGGTAATTGTGGTGGCACAGCTTCTGGTTGCTTATCTGATTGAGCTTTTTGGTATGTTTGGCGTGGAAAAGACGGGATTTGACTGGAAGAAGGCTGTGGGCATGGCAGTGGCGATTGCGGGGATTATTATTTTTAAGTGGGAAGCGTGAGGAATTCGATATTACAGTTTGGCTAAGCGGACGCACCAGAGAGAGGAGAGCGGATTCCATGCGGTGTTTTTGATGGCGATTTTCCTAAACAGCCTGCTTTCAGGTGTTGGTACCGTTCGGGTCGGCATATAGCGCCCTCCATGGCGCAATATGCCTAAAATGGCCGTCCATGGCCATTTTCCCCTGGGCAGTGGATAGGCTGTTAAGGAAAATCGCCATCAAAAACAATGCATGGAATCCGCTCTCATCTCTCTGTTGCTGTTTCGTCTCAGCCACCACTTTTTGCAATATATGTTTTTGCTATATACGCTATATATTGCCTACTTCTTTCGCATATCGAACTTCTTCAAAAGGGACGAATGGCCTTTCGATACACAGTGGGAGCCGGCATGGCATAGGATAACAGGATAGTCTTCCGGGCCTATAAGGAAAGTCCCCGATACAAGATCGGGGAAAAGTAAAGTCGCCGGTCCTTACGCACCGTATTTTGGTGCGTTAGTACCGCTGCGTCTTTGCAGAGCGAGAGCGTGCCCGGAAGACTATCCTGTTATCCTATGCCATGCCGGCTCCCACGTCCTCTTATCCAACATCTCTCCCCTCCTGGCAAAAACATACCAACCTGCAAAATTTTTCAAATTTTTTTCAAAATTCTATTGACATTTTCCGAAAAGTGCGTATTATTGTATTAAGCGATTGATACAATAATACAGAAAGGAGAAATTTTATGGCATGGAATTTGGAAAATGACAGACCTATTTATGCGCAAATTGTGGAAAAGATTCAGTTTCAAATCGTATCTGGCATGTACAAGGCAGGAGATAAGCTGCCAAGTGTCAGAGAGCTGGCTGCAATTGCAGGAGTAAATCCTAATACAATGCAGAAAGCATTTAGTGAGCTGGAAAGAAGCGGATTGATTGTTACACAAAGAACAAGCGGAAGGATTGTAACGGAGAATGAAGAAATGATAGACAAAATAAAAAAAGAGATGGCAAAAGAACAGATTGAGCGGTTTTTAGAGAAAATGAGAGAATTAGGCTTTGAAAAAAAGGAAATATTAGAATTTTTGGAGAACAATCAAGAGGAGGGATGAAGATGAGCTCGTTAGTGGAATGCAGAAATGTTACAAAATGCTACGTGAATGGAAGACCCGCGGTCTACAATTTAAATCTTACTCTGGAAAAGGGGCATATTATTGGACTGCTTGGACCTAACGGAAGTGGAAAGACTACCTTGATTAAGATGATGAACGGATTGCTGAAGCCTACAAACGGAGAGGTGCTGATAAACGGAATTCTTCCGGGTCCGCAAACAAAGGCGAGGATATCTTATCTGCCTGAGAGGACATATTTAGAAGCCCAAAGAACAGTAAAGGATATTGTAGAGTTTTTTGGCGACTTTTATGAGGACTTTAGAAAGGACAGGGCCTATGCCATGTTAGAGGCGCTTCATATAGAATCGGGAGCAAGATTAAAAAATCTGTCCAAGGGAACAAAGGAAAAGGTACAGCTTATACTGGTAATGAGCCGGGATGCGGAGCTTTATATTCTGGATGAGCCCATTGCAGGCGTAGATCCGGCAGCCAGAGATTATATTTTAAGAACGATTATTGCAAACTTCAATCCGGCAGCAACCCTGCTGATCTGTACACACCTGATTTCTGATATTGAAAGCATTCTGGATGAAGTGGTATTTATCAGGGATGGGCAGATCACCTTAAAGACTACAGTAGAAAATATCAGGGAGCAGCAGGGAAAAAGCGTTGATCAGTATTTCAGGGAGGTGTTTGCATGTTAAAGAAATTATTCGTACATGAATGGAAGGACAGTTGGAAGCTGGTAACCCTATTTAATGTGATTCTTGTAGTATTTACCATAATCGGCATATTTGCGCTCTCTAATGGGAACTGGCTTGAGGCAGTGGATAAAAATGCATGGTATGCCAGTGTTTACGTAAGTTATTTTATGTTATATTATTTTGCAATTCTGGCATTGGGATTCGCTACCACCATTTATTTTTTAATGCGGTTTTATAAGAACCTTTATACCGATCAGGGATATTTAATGCATACTCTTCCGGTCACGTCCCATCAGTTGATATTGTCCAAGGCATTTGTAATGTATATCTGGCAGTTGATCAGCGGCTGTGTGATGATTGTTTCCATTCTGCTGCTGGTTAACAGTCTTGTGCTGGGAACGGAGAATACTAGCATATTTAAAGAAATTTCTCAATTGGATTTTGCCGATTTGGATTTAACGTTTCTGGATGTACTGTGTTGCTTTATTGTATTGCTCATTTTGATTGGAGCCCAGATTTTCTCGATTATGTTTGGATATCTGGCAATCAGCTTGGGGCAATTATCCAAAAACCATAAATTAATATCTTCCATCGGTATTTATGTGGGAATGCAGGCGGCGCTGCAGATGCTTTTCAGTATTCTTCAGCTTGGATTTAATCTGGCCGCTATCAATATGAAGGTTGAGGATATATCGGAAGGATTAGTATTTGCCATATTGCTTTTAGTTGCCATTGTTATTTTTGCGGCAGATGCCGGAATGTATATGGGAAGCAATCATATTATGAAGAACAAATTGAATTTAGAGTAAGTCGTTGCTTTCTGATTGGAAGCATTCACGAACAGAAAAACCTTTGCATAGAATAAAGAAAAATGCAAAGGTTTTTTTATGAAGAAAAAGATAGAAGTGGAACAGGCACAGGTAACAGATGGACAACAGGCAGCAGACGGACAGTTGGACAGTCCAAATCACGGAATGCTTGCTATCAGTGTCATCAGCGGAATCGGACTGATTCCTGTGAAAAATGCCCGTATCAGGATTACTATTACAGGACAGCCAGAGCTGACAGTAGGAGATTTCACTACTAATGAAAGTGGACAGACGGATAACATTGAACTGCCTGCGCCGCCTATTGAACTGAGCCTGGAGCCGGGAGAGATTCAGCCTTATGCGGAATATGATCTGGAAGTATCGGCAGATGGGTATGAGGATGTTACCATATCAGGGACAGAAGTGCTGGCAGATACCATTGCTCTGCAGAATGTAAGGATGAATCCGGTAGCAGATCCGGGAGAGGTAAAGGATACGGTCGTAATACCGGATCATACTCTGTATGGTGATTATCCGCCTAAAATTCCTGAGGATGAAATAAAGCCTATGGATGAATCCGGCGAAATTGTACTTAGCAGGGTAGTAATACCGGAATATGTGATCGTGCATGATGGCCTGCCGTCAGATTCCAGCGCTCCCAACTATTATGTAAGATACAAGGATTACATTAAAAATGTGGTATCTTCGGAGATTTATGCTACATGGACGGAAGCGGCTATTTATGCCAATACATTGTGTATTTTATCGTTTACCTTGAACAGAGTATATACGGAATGGTATCGGAATCAGGGATATGATTTTACCATTACCTCTTCCACAGCATATGACCAGAAATGGATATATGGCAGGAATATATATGAGAATGTGGATCGGATCGTGGATTCCATATTTAACAATTATTTATCAAGACCGGGAGTAAGACAGCCTATTTTTACTTCCTATTGTGATGGAAAGAGAGTGACCTGCGACGGACTTTCCCAGTGGGGCTCCAATTATCTGGGAGATGAGGGGTATTCTGCTATTGAGATTATCCGTTATTATTTTGGAAATGATATGTATATTAACAGTACGGATGCAGTATCCGGAGTGCCTTCCTCCTGGCCGGGATATGTATTGACCATTGGAGCATCGGGAAACAAGGTACAGCAGATGCAGGAGCAGTTGAATCGTATTTCGCAAAATTATCCTGCTATACCCAAAATCACGCCGGACGGCATATATGGAAATGCCACTGCAGAAGCTGTAAAGAAGTTTCAGCAGATATTCAAGCTTCCCCAGACCGGAGAAGTGGATTATTCCACATGGTATGAAATATCAGAGATCTTTGTGGGAGTAAGCCGTATTGCAGAACCGGGTACTTAAAAAATGTGATGGAAGGGACAGATAGCCTTTCGATATGCAGTGGGAGCCGGCATGGCATAAAGCCATCCTGTGCCCTGCCGCCTCCTGCGTGCCTTTATCCAAATTCCCCACTTTTTTAAAATTTAAAATCATGATAAAATGGTACATGCAAATCAGGAAAAATATACACAAAAGAAAGGAATCTTTATGCTGCCCTTTAAGAAAACCATGCAATTATCCTTATTTGAATATCTAACCTGTATCATCATCCATATTATTTACGGGTTCTATACAAGTGGACCGGATATGGCATGGTTTTTGTGTCTTTCCGTTGTTCCATTTCTGTTTTCCAGCCTTATTTTTGCTGCGTCAAAAAGCGAACATCTGATTATTCGCTGGTTTTATATTTCTGTGATTATTTCCGACTGCTTCCTTGGCTATTATCTGGGCACCATTAGTATGATGATTTTTATATTTATGGCAACGGCGGTGCTTATATCCATGTTCATTATTCCGTCCCTGCTTGTGGAATATATTTTTGTGACGGCATGTATTTTGATTTCCATTCCTTTTTTCTTCGAAGAGATGATAAGAAATGTTATGCCGATTTCTTTGTATTTTCTTTATCTTGCCATTTATGCCATTGGAAATATCAGCTTATTGATGCTTGTAAAGGGCAGTGAAAATTATAGAAAGGTCATGGAAGAAAAAACAGAAGAGGCTGCAAGGGCTGTGGAAGTGAAATCCAACTTTTTGGCAAATATGTCTCATGAAATCAGAACGCCTATGAATGCCATTATCGGTATGGCAGAAATGGCAATCCGGGGAGATGTGCCAAAGGAAGAAAAAGAATATCTGTATCAAATCAGAGCATCGGGCAACAGCCTTCTTTCCATTATCAATGATATTCTGGATTTTTCCAAGATAGAGTCCGGCAAGCTTGAGCTGGTAGAAGCGGATTATGAAATCATGCCCTTGATTAATGATATAGCAAATATGATGAATGCACGTATCGGCAATAAGGATCTGGAATTGATCTTAGAGGTGGATCCGGGGATTCCCTGTAAGCTTTGTGGAGATGATCTGCGCTTAAAGCAGGTAATTTTAAATCTTGCGGGAAATGCAGTAAAGTTTACAAAGGAAGGGGCGGTGACGCTTCGAGTCAATTATTACAGGACCAATGAAGGAATTGATTTATATGTCAGCGTAAAGGACACTGGAATCGGCATTCGGAAGGAAGATATGGAGAAGCTGTTTGATTCTTTCCAACAGGTGGATACAAAAAGGAACAGAAGGATGGAAGGAAGCGGTCTGGGCCTTGCCATATCCAAGCAGATGATAGAGCTGATGGGTGGAAATCTCATGGTGGAAAGCGAATATGAAAAAGGCAGTGAATTTCATTTTATGATTCCCCAAAAGGTGGTTGACGATACTCCGTCCGTAAGACTTAAGGAAGATAAGCGGATTAGAGCGTTGGGCTTTTTCTATAACAGTTATGTAAAAAGTGCATTTTATAATCTGATGACTCAATTAGGGGTTGGCTATAAAGAATGCAATCGGATAGAACAGTTGATGAACCTGCTTCCCAATCATTATGATTATATATTTATCGAGCAGGAATGCTTTTCGGAAATGGTCCAGAAAATGCTGGAGAAGACTAAGGAAACAACTTGTATTTTAGTAAGCAGCCTGCATTATATGGCAGAGGAAGATACATGGTACCAGATATTGAAAAAACCTTTGTACTGCCTTTCGGTTGCAGCTATCCTCAATCACGAGGAGGTGGAAGAGAACCTGTACCGGAAGCGGGAATTTGTTACCCAGTTCGCAGCTCCGGAAGCCAGAGTATTGATTGTGGATGATAATGCAATTAATCTGAAAGTGACGAAGGGGCTTTTAAAGCCCTTTAGAATGACAGTGGATACGTGTACGAATGGATGGGAAGCCCTTCGGTTAGTTAAAACTAATCAATACGATCTGGTTTTTATGGATCATATGATGCCGGAACTGGACGGTGTGGAGGCAACTCACATGATTCGGAATCTGGAAGGAGAATATTATAAGAGGCTGCCTGTCATTGCCTTTACGGCAAATGTTATCAGCGGAGTCAGAGAATATTTTTTAAAGGAAGGATTAAATGATTTCCTGGCTAAACCGTTAGAACTGGCAGATGTGAGTCAAAAGCTGAAAAAATGGCTTCCAAAGGAAAAAATAATTTCCATAGAAGAAGCAATGGACATGGAGGAAAGAGAATTTACCAGGAGGGCTTTAGAGGACTGGGATCTGGAAATCAAGGGAATTGACAGCAGACGAGCCATAGAAATGATGGGGGATAAGGAACTGTATCTGGAAACCCTATCTGATTATTATGATGTGATTGAAGAGAAATATGAGAAGCTGATACGGTATGATGCAGAAGAACGGCTGAGTGAGTATACTGTTGAGGTACATGGGCTGAAGGGAATATCCAGAATGATAGGAGCTTTTGAGCTTGGCGATATGGCGGAACGGTTGGAGAAATATGGAAAGCTTGGGGATGCAGCAGCCATACATAAACACAATCCCAGGCTCCTGGCTGATTATAAGGAGCTGAAAGAGGCTTTGGAGCCATATAAAAGGAAGCTTAATTCATAGCTTCCTTAATGGCTTTTATGAGTGCAAGATTGTCTTCGTGCTTCATGAAGCATATGCGGAAATAACGATTATCCAGTGTTGGGAAGGAAGAACAATTGCGGATCATCATTTTCTTTTTGATGCAGTATTCAAAAAGCATATCCGCATCTTTGCCTTCCTTTTCTATTTTCACAAGTACAAAATTGCAGGTAGTGGGAAATACGGTAAGGCCCTTTATGGCAGATAGTTCTCTTAAGACAAAATCCCGTTCTTTTTCCATCAGCTCTCGTGTGGCTTTCATAAAAGTCTGATCCTGAAACAGGAAGCAGCCCGCAAGCTCTGCGATGGAATTGATGGTCCAGGGGTTCTTATATTCTTTGATTAAGGAAAGAATACGGCTGCTTCCGGTAATTCCATAGCCAAGGCGAAGTCCGGGAGCGGCAAAAAATTTGGAAGTGCCCCTTAACACCATCAGGTTATCAAACTCGTTTACAAGAGAGACAGCAGAAACCGAAGCTTCATCCTCTACAAATTCCACATAGGTTTCGTCTACCATCAGGCAACAGTTCTGCCTGTCCAGCTCTGACAGAAGGAGGCTTAATTCCTTTCTGGTAAGGGTAGTGGAGGTAGGGTTGTTGGGATTACATAAAATAACCAGATCATAATCCTTCTTTGCTTCCAACAAAAAGTCAGCCATATCTAACTGAAAGTTCTGCTCTTCCTTTGTAAAGTAATAATGAACTATTCCTCCTGACAAGGAAATTTCCCGCTCATACTCGGAATAGGTAGGTCCTATGAGCAGGGCTTTCTTTGGCTTTAAGGCTCCTAAGAACAGCGAAATCAATTCCGTTGCCCCGTTTCCTACAATAATATGCTCCGGGTCACAGTGAATATAATTTCCAATCGCCTTCCGGAGCTTCGTATATTCCCTGTCAGGGTAGGACGTAATCACATCCAGCCGCTCTGACAGGAAGCTTTTTAGCTCTTCGGACAGTCCTAGTGGATTCACATTAGCGCTGAAGCTCACGATTTCTTCTTTTTTAATCCCCATGGCAACCTCGATTTTTTCCAAATCGCTTCCATGGAAGTGGTCTTTATGTTCTAGCATAAGAGCCTCCTTTAATTCATATAACAGTTCAGCCTGTACCTCTTAACAAATGTTGTCTGCCACCCCAAATTTCCCAAATCAGCAGATGGTGTCCGATACACAGTGAGAGCTGGCAGGGCATAGGATAGTCTTAGAGGCCTTGGCAAAGTCGCCGGCACTTA
>CAMWWJ010000041.1 GCA_947177925.1 uncultured Lachnospiraceae bacterium | reverse complement strand
GCGCTGCTCCCTTTAAGCGTCTAATCAGACAACTGTCTTCATTGTCCTCTCCGTTTGGAATGCCTGCATGGTGTCCTGCAACCGCAAAAGCTGCCATGGGCATTTTCCTTTTTTGCATCTCAATTGCGCCGGCTGTAGAATGGTCCACCCGCATTTCCGGTTTTCCATTTATTTTTTCTTGAAAAGCCTCGGAATACTTTCCAATATCATGGGCTAACCCCGTCATGTATGCATAATCTCTCATGTTCATTTCAGTACTTCCAAAATACAATGCAAATCGACTTGCTAATTCTGCAACATCCTTTAAATGCGTTTCTATTGCTTCTTCTCTTTCATCAATACGATGCGCAATCTTTTTACTTTTCATGTTCTCACCTCTATCAATGATGCATTTAGCTAATTTCACCTATGTTCCTTATTGCATTTTAGAGCCACAACTTATTTCACCTTCTCCTCCCACTCACTCTCCTTAAACCCAACCAAAACAACCTCATCCCCTACCAGAATCGGCCGCTTCACCAGCATCCCATCCGAAGCCAGAACCTGAAACTGCTCCTCCTCCGACATTCCGGGAAGCTTGTCCTTCAGTCCCATCTCCTTATACAAAACTCCGCTTGTATTAAAAAACTTCTTTAACGGAAGCCCGCTCTTTTTATGCCACTCCTTTAACTCAGCAGCACCTGGATTCTGCACCTTTATATCTCTGTCCTCATATGAGATTCCTTTTTCATTCAACCATTTCTTTGCCTTCTGGCAGGTGCTGCATTTTGGATACTCTACAAATAACATGTTTATCTCCTCCTTTGTTCCTAAGCATATAGCTGCCATAATGGATTTGGACAGCCATTCCAAAATCAAATGATATTTCATTGTATCATAATAATTGTACCAAAAATAGTACAAATCTCCTAAAAGTAAAAAAATTTAATTATTTTGTCAAATATTATCCTCCCTTTACTAAACAATTTTAAGACGCAAACGAGCAAAACTATATTCCACGTTTTTTATCCTGCGCTCAGCTTACTATCTTTTTACTAATTCCCCATATCATACCTTAATACAAAAAGTACCATTCACAAACAATTTGTAAACGATACTTTCTACCTAATCCTCATAATGCCCTTTACATGATGCTATAATAACTGCTCCATCTTTTTCTTTATAGACAATTCGATTTACTTCATCAATTCTCCTACTCCACCAGCCGCTCAGATTATTTTTTAAGGGTTCCGGTTTTCCGATACCTTCATAGCAATCCCTTTGTATATCCTTAATGAGCATATTAATTCTTTTTAAAGTCTTCTTATCCTGTGTCTGCCATTCAAGGTACTCTTCCCAAGCTCGTTCATCCCAAAGTATCTTCATACACTAATCCTCAATCAGTTCGTGCTCCGTAAGAACAGCTTTCCCAGATTCAATATCCCCTATCACCTTATCCAAATGTGCCATATTACTCTCAGAATAGAATGGATCTATAGATACCTCAAACGGAATTCTTTTTTCTCTTGTCATTTTTTTCGCAAATATAGTAAATGCAGTTGTCATGCTCAATCCTAAATCTTTGCATGTTTCTTCCATATTTTTCTTTAGCTCTTCATCCATACGAAAGTTAATCATTGCTTGTGCCATAATCACCACTCCTTTTCTGTAATTTAATTCTACCATGCTCCAAATTCTCTGTAAAGCATTTGTCATGATTTTGCTTTACAACATTATTATATTTAATAATTATGTATTTATTCATAAAACTTATCTTACCACTTAGACTCCGATGAATATATGATGATAGAATCCTTTGGCAGATTAGACGATTTTGACAAACGTCTCTTAAATACATATCGCAATTCTGTAGCCTTTGTGGCTGTAATATTCTTCATAGGGTGCTGCGAAATATTCGCCTGATGTATTTAGAGGGTAAAACGAAAATCACAAATCTAATTTCATATATATCGATGTACTCATTGGACTGTTATTATAACATTCTATCGTGTAAAATCCGAACTTCTTATACACAAGGATTGCCCTCTCTAAAAAAGGGAGTGTGTCCAGCAGCATATAAGAATATCCAATTTCTTTTGCGTCCATTATAATTTTCTGAACCAGTTGCTCCCCAATCTTTTTTCCTCTAAATTGCGTCCTTACATAAAGGCGCTTCATTTCACAATTCTGTTCATCAATTTTTCTTAGTCCGATACAACCTGCCGCTTCCCCATCGCAATAAGCTAGATACAACCGTCCGTATGGAACACCATATTTTGTTTCCAAATGCTTTATTTCTTCATCATAACGCTGAATATCAAGGTATTTCTGGAATGAACTGTCATTGGCTATTAACATATTTGTGTATTCTGAAAATAACATGCTTATTTCTTGTGAATATTTATAGGCTGAAACGATTTCTATATTCATTACTTTTTCCTTTCAAAATCTAATTCATTCATACTTTTTATGGTTATCATAAGTTATTATAACTTTTTCAGTGCACAATTTGAAGATGCTAAACAAGCAAGACTTCTATTTCATTATTTTGTGAAATATTATTCTCTCTTTACCAAACTACTTAAAACGCATACGAGCAAAATTATATTACATGTTTTTCTCCTTCTTTTCCCCTCTCACATAACAATTTTTTATTGCATTTACTCTCTTTACGTGCCACAATAAACACGTAAAGATTTGAGATTTTTAATTATGATTCTTAGGTGAATCTTGAACTTCACCTTAATGACAATGCAAAGGAGACAATGAATATGCAGTTATATCAATTTGAAAAAATCTATAATGAAATGGAAAAGGAATTCGGAAAAATTAAATCTGGCACCGAAGAGGCTCACACTATGATGCTCCTGCCGTTAGAAGGAAATGTCTTAAAAATACACCGAAGCTATCCGGCATCTAACAGCCGGAGACTACGTGAAGCTATTGCTTTGGTTCTGTTCCGCCTTAAAGAAAACTATACCGAAGCCAGCTATGACACCAGCAAATTTCGTAACGAAGACAATTGCAGATTGGAAACGGCCCTGCTAATGGCTTTTGATCCTTTGACCAATCCAGAAATAAAAGAAGTAATTCAGGCAGATTTGACCCTCGATATTTCTGACCTTTCGCAGCTACATGACTACTATAAGGAGCCTGTCATATGTCTGCTCAGAATAAAAGAATCCATTGATATGTGGGAGAAACGCAACGGGGCAAATGGATATTTTGATTTTATAGAACAATATATGGGCCAGCAGATAAACGGAGAAGAGATGAATTTCTCAGTATTGAAACCTTTGTGATAAAAATAAGGTGCTACCAGTTAATTTGGTAAGCACCTTATTTTTCTTCATCCTTCTAATTCTTTATGCACCTTTCGAAGTTTTGCCTTACTCCAAATCCTGCCACTATGCTTTCTACAGGAAACCCATTCCATAAAACAAATTCCAAGCATAAAAATTGTGAAGCCGCCTGCCATCATATAAATGACCCTATGCATACCGGAAAAACATAAAGACATACAACCTATAACACCATCCACAAACAGAAAGAAAATCAAAAGATATTCTGCCATCTTATAATCACGCTGATGTTTATATTCCTCTTCTAACCTTTTTCTAATACTTTGTTTTTCATCTTTACTTTCTACAAGATTTCTCACAGCCGTTTCTGGATTTTTTAAGGATTCTGTCCTTTCTTCCGCCTTCAGCTCTTCCTCATCAAACTCTAAATAAACATGATTCAATATATAAAACTCTTTATTGTAATAGGTTACTGTAATTTTTTTACCATAAAAGCCCACTAAATCATATCCCAAAAGCCCTATATCATAGTTATAATCTCGTGTTTCTCTAACAATCTTTTCATCTCCCATATGGTAAGAAATTTTTAAATACTTATCTACCGGAGAATACCTGCTGCCAGTATATTTGGTAATTACTTCATTTAATAATACTGTTTTTACTCGTATCTTCTCTTTCGTAATCCCCTTTTTCAAGTATCGCTCATCTTCATAATAGGTGACAGCTTCTGCAAATGCCCCCAAATAACAAAAAATGCCTATACATATACAAAATGCCCCCCCTTTTGAGAATATAAATCCTGCCGCTATGGCTACAAGTATTTTTAAAAATGAAACCCAGAATCTATGTCTGCTTTGTACCATTTTGCGGGTTTCTTCCTCTATTACTTTTGGTGCCTCCGCCCATTTAAGTAATTCTTTATCAAGGTCTTCCACTTTTAATATTCCTCTTATGCATGAAATTATCAATTAACCTATTTTAGTTATAAGACTTTTCTATTAATTTTTCAAATTCAAATTCCGTAACAACAAGACCGGCACTATCTTCCGCTTCTTTACATGCGGCCTCATATGCCTCTTCATCCACTACTCCATCTTCATCACGAAAGTCATCTCTATCAGGCCATGAAACTTCCTCTTCACCGGAATGCAAGCCATATATATAATTGCCCTGACGCCTTGTAATATATTCTCCAGTGGAACTTTCTAAAAATTCAGTTTTTTTATCCTCATCAAAAGCAATGCCAAGTTCTTCCAAGTGGGCTAAAAACTCTGACGGTTCTGTTTGAAAAATATCTTTTCCATTTACAGTAATGCTGACTTCATCCGGACTGCCATATCCATCTGATACCGTCATATCGTATATCTTGCATTTTTCCAAAGGCTGGCTGGTAAAAGAATCATTATAAACATATACCCTCATACCCGATGGTATTGCTTTTCCATCACTTGTTGGAACACCGATATGTAAGAGTTCTAAACTGTAAGTCATTCCTTTCATTTCTTCACAGGAAGCCAAATCAACAATAGTGCCATTCGTTTCACACAGAACAAGCCCATTGTCATAAACTTCTTGTATTTTTCCATCCATAGGTACTTTGCAACCCGAAATTTCAATATCAAGCAGAATGCCTCTCATAGAGCTGCACCCCTGCAACAGTATGCTGCTAAAAAGCAATGCGCAAAGAGAAATTATAATTGGTTTTTTTCTTTTTATCTGATTCATTTTAACTTTCCTTTCAATATTATCTACTTCGACGGAACCATCCGAATAATCCTGCCCGCAAACTCATTAAAGTTCTGCGTCTGCAAAATAACCTTCCCCGGTCCTACCAGTCTGGTAAGAAATAATCCTTCCCCACCAAGGAAAATATTCTTAAGGCCCTTCACTGTTTCAATCTCATAAGAAACACTCTTCTCAAATCCAACCACATTTCCAGTGTCTACCTTCAACACTTCCCCCGGCGCCAAGTCCTTTACCACCTTATTGCCGTCAATCTCCAAAAATACCATACCGCTTCCGGAAATATCCTGTAAGATAAATCCTTCTCCGCCAAATAATCCGGCTGAAAATCTTTTCGTAAATGTAATAGAAAGATTAACACTTTCCTGGGCACAGAGAAATGCCCCCTTCTGGCAGATCAGACCGCCGTTTGGTCCAATATTTACAGGCATGATTTCTCCTGCTACGGTTGAAGCAAAAGCAATGGTAGTGCCTGCTCTTTCCGCCTTATAAGTAGCCATGAACAGGGATTCTCCCGCAAACATCCTTCCAATGCTTTTTCCAAGTCCGCCTCTCATATTGGAATCCATGGAAATCCCTTCTGTCATCCATGCCATCCCTCCCGACTGAGTGTACATGGACTCTCCAGGCGCATCAAACGTAACTTCTACTGCCGGCATTGTATCACCTAAAATCTTATACTGCATACAATTGCCCCCTAACTTTGTTTTTATTTTTTATTTTAACAAAAAAGATAGAATCAAGCCAGCATTTTCTTGCAAGACATTTTTCATATCTCTACACATACCTGCAAATTTTCACTGCACTCTTCCCCTTTTTGGTCTCATACTCTCTGCCCACATACAAAAATTTCCCAAAGCCCCGGACAGAAACCACCTCCCGGCTTTTGGGAACCCTGCTATTGTTCTCACAAAGCCTGCCATCTACAAAAACCCTTTTTTCCCGGAAAATCTCCACCGCCTGACTTCTGGACAGATGATATGCCTTTGCAACCACTCCGTCTAACCGTTCCGAGCTTACAAGGATGGTTTCCTCCTTAAGCTCCGGCTTTACTTCTTCCGGTATTTCCTTGCTTCTAATACACCTTACATGGGTATGTTTTACCTTTGTAAGATTCTCCATAATAAAATCTGCCATGGAATCCATACAAAACAGGTAAGCCTTTGCTCCCTTTACCACAATATCCCCCAGAGTATTTCTTTCGATTCCCAAATTCATCAAAGCCCCCAGAAAATCCCGATGGGTCAGGGCATCGGAAAACTTTTGAATCAGAGGCTCCACTATCAGGCAGGCAATAGGAAACTCCTCCAAATATCCAAACATGCCTTCACTGCCAAACCGGAGCATTACCCGCTCCGCCTGTTCCACTCCCCCGAACAGCTCATAGCCTATATAAGCAGTCTGCCCTTCTATCTCATAAAAGGCATTCACTTCTCCCGGGCTTAAAAAACCGCTAAAGGTATATTGATTCCTTTCATATGCCCTGTCCGCCAGCTCCAAAAGCCTCTTTTTCAATAATTCTTCTTCTGACTGTGCCATATTTCAAGCCTCACCTTTCATTCTGTCATTATCTGTTTTCCACTACAGCTTCATACCATATCAATTTCACGGAAATCCATTTCCAGTCCGGGCGCCTGTGAGAGAAGCGCCGGCTGAAAAGGGATTTCCCCAACGTCAGACCTTCGCCGAAACAAAAGGGTTCCCCTTAATGGAAAACCTCCAGAGGAAGTCCTTTGCCTCCTCCGCATAATCAATGTTGATTCTTTTAGAAGCAACGATTTCAAATGGCTCTTCTTCCTGCTCCAAACCTGTTTTCCTGTTTTTTTCCGGATACTCTACATACAACTGCTCTCCAAGCAGATCCAGTCCATAACAGCTTCTGTCAATTCCCATTGCCTGGCAGAGCTTGCCGGGACCGTTGCACAGATTCTTAAGCTTGTCTGTTTTTCTCCGCTTTTCCATCAGTTCCATGCCTTCTACCGGCTCAAGCGCCCTTAAAAATACACATTCCGGCACTTCCTTCTTTTCTGTTACGATATTCATACAGCTATGCATTCCGTATATGAGATACACATAGGAAAATCCTCCCGGCCCGAACATGATTTCCGTCCTGTCCGTACGCAGTCCGCCGTATGCATGGGCACCTTTGTCAGCGACTCCGCAATAAGCCTCTACCTCCACGATTTTTCCCTTTGTAATTCCTTCCGGTGTTTCATGTACCAATACCTTACCCAGTAAGTCTTTAGCAACCTCCAGGGTGCTTCTTGTGTAAAAATCTCTCGGCAGTTTTTTCATGGCTTCTATTCCTTTCCGATTTGCTTTTGCCTGGATGCTCTGTTAACAATAAAATTGAGAAAAGAAAAAGCAGACACTTTAGCATCTACTTTTCCCAATATGCATTATACAATTCTTCTAACGCTTAATATGGTTCGGTATGTAGCATTCCCGTACTTGATACCTGTCCGCTCAGTGCTGGCATGTACGATTTGCCCGTTTCCTAAATAAATGGCAACATGACCTGCATAACAGATAATGTCTCCAGGCTGGGCATTTGCATAATCCACTGCTCTTCCGGCGCTTCTCTGGCTGGTAGAATCTCTTGGAAGCACATACCCGAAGTGCCTGTACACAGACTGGACGAAACCGGAACAGTCCGCACCATCCGTCAGGCTGGTACCTCCTGCCTTATAAGGATTTCCCACAAACTGACAGGCATAGCTTGCAATCTGCTGTCCCATGGAGCTGTCTCCCGGATCCGCCGGTGCGCTTGACGGTTCATCCTTTGCATAACCGTCATCAACATCCGGCACATTCTGAGGAGCTTTATAATTGTCAGGATTGGAAGCGGGAGGAGTACCCTTTGAGGGCTTCTTTGCCTGAGCATCCAGCTGTGCCTGCAGTGCCTCTTTTTCCTTCTGTTTTTCTTCTTCCAGCTTCTTAATCTTTGCCGTCTGCTCCTTCAACTGGCTCTTATACGCTTCTGCCTGTTTTTTGGCGCTGGCAAGCTTGCTGTCAAAGTTTTTAATGGTGTTCCTTTTTTCCGCAATCGTAGTCTCTAAAGCCGCCTGCTCCTGCTCCAGTTCATAATTGGATGCAAGCAGGTCCGCTTCTTCCTCTTCCAAATTTTCCTTCAGAGTCTTTACTGTTTCCTTTGTTTCTTTATATTCATCCAAAAGCTCCTTATCATAGGCATATACCTTTTCCACATATTGAGCCTTGGTAATCAGATCCGCTATGCTTTTTGACTCCAAAAGAAGCTGCAGGTAAGCGGTGTCACCCTGTTCATACATGAACTTTATCCGCTTCTTCATGGCTTCGTCCTGTTCCACTTCCCGGACCTTTGCTGCTTCCAGCTCTTCCTTGGCCTGCTGTATTTCTTTTTCTTTATTGTTGATTTCTTCCTTACAGATACTGATGCTTGTTAAAATGTCAACCAGCTGGGTATCCATCTGCTCCACTTCATTTGCCAGTGCCGCCTTTTGACCCTGCAGAGAATCAATCTGACTGTTTACCGCATTCAGATTGCTTTCTGTTTTCTTTTTGGCATTTTTTGCATCTGAAATCGAAGTGGCCTGTACCGGTGTCACAATCGAAAAAGTCAATACAAAAGCTAATAACATGCAAATTCTTTTTTTGCGCATCTGCACTCACATTCCTTTACTCTGCTGTGTTTTCACTTACCGCTTCCTGAGATTCTCCATCCCCGTCCGCACTGTTTCCGCTTACTGTGTCTTCCGCAGGAGCCTCCTCCTGTTTCTCTACCTCATGAACTGTTATGATTGTCTTTAAGTATTCATCTACCTTTTGGGACAATAAATAATCCTTGTATACAGTTTCTCCGCCTACTGCCTCTAAATAAGCCTCTGCATTTTCATAACCGTACTGGGCATATTCAGATTCTGCCGACTCTGTAATCTGCTTTTGGCTGATTTCGATTTTCTGCTGCTTTGCAATCGCTCTCATAACCAGCTTTGCTTTGGCTGATTCTACGGATACAGATTCTGCCTCCGCTTCAAATTCCTCTTCCGTCATGTTCATGTTTGTATTGACAAACTCTGAAAACTCCACTCCTGCCTGGGCTGCATAATCCTCTGCGTTTTTATAAACCCGTTCCTTTACCTCATCCACCATTTCTTTTGGCGGTTCACTGACTTCACATGCCTCATACACTACATCCCAGATTGCATCGCTGATGGCAGTTTCCTTCTTGGTAGCATTCTGCTGCTCCATATATGTTTTTACATCAGCCCTGTATTCTTCCATAGTTGAAAAACCAAAGTTCAGTTTTTTTATGAATTCATCATTAAACTCCGGCACGAATTTCTTTTCCGCATCATGGATGCTGTTGATCTTTACGTGGAATACCACAGCCTTTCCTGCCATCGCTTCAGACTTATAATTTTCCGGAAAGGTCAGATTCAAATCCACTTCCTCTCCAACACTATGTCCCACAAGCCCGGCTTCAAAGCCTTCAATAAAGGAACCGGAACCGATTGTCAGATAGGCTCCCTCTGCAGTACCGCCTTCAAAAGCAGTATCGCCTTCCTTTCCTTCATAATCAATATTTACCACGTCTCCATCTTCTACTACGGTTTTATCAGGTATTTCCTCGTATTCATACAAATTAGCCATTTCTACATAGTAATTCAATTCGCTGGATATTTGCTGTTCAATCTGTTCTTCAGTAACGGCACCCTCCACTTCAACAGTGGCTTCAAGCTGCTCCAGATTTCCAAGCTTCACATAATCATCCGGATTTATGCTGTCACTGCCGCTTTGCTCGTCCTTTTTGCCACAGCCTGCTACCAGCAAAGTCGTAACAATTGCAAATATCATCCATATTTTTTTCTTCATAATGTTCTCCTTCAATTCTTAAAAATTCCCTCACTGGTTAGAATTATAACATACTTATATTTTAATAGAAAGCTCTTTCTTGGAAGTTCACAAATATTACACAGCTTTTCTTGCACTTTCCAAAAAACAATGATACAATATTTGTTGCTTATCTATTACTATATCATTGTTTTGGAGGTGTATATGAATCATACAGTACTGATAGTGCTGATTGTTATTTCCGTGATTCTTATCGCTGGAATCGCAGTACTATACTTTTTAGGAAAAAAGGCACAAAAAAGACAGGCTGAACAGGAAGAACAGATGGCAGCCAACAAACAGACGGTTTCCATGCTGATTATCGATAAAAAGCGGATGAAGATAAAGGATTCCGGGCTGCCCCAGGTAGTCATCGATCAGACCCCGAAGTTTTTCAGGGGCTCCAAGCTTCCCATTGTAAAAGCAAAGGTTGGTCCTCAAATCATGTCACTTGTATGTGATGAAAAGATTTTTGATAAGGTTCCTGTAAAAAAAGAAGTAAAGGCAGTCGTAAGCGGAATCTACATCATGGATGTAAAGGGCTTCCGTGGCGGCAATGCTCCTGTAGAGCAAAAGAAAAAGAGCCTTTTCAAGAGAGCCTTAGAAGCCGCTCAGGAAAAGGCCGGTGCAAAACCAGTCAAATAATGATTTTAGAGAGAGAAGGATATTCCTTCTCTTTTTTCTTTTATATCTATCGTCAGGCTGCAGTCTGCCAAATGTTCATAGTTTATCTCCATGGCATACTCCACCTGCACCTTTATCTGTTGTTCCTCCTCCTTAAGCTCCACCTTCTTCGCATCAATGCCCACCATAATGCTGCCATAAGGAGTTACATAATTGGAAAGATTCTTTTTTTTCTCCTCAAATATCATATTAGAGGTAATTACCCCATTCTTTTGAACACTTAATTGTCCCTGGGAGAATTTTACCCTGTTCTTTACAGGTTCCAAAAAACCTTCCACCATTTCTTCATAAAACAGATAATGGTTGTCATCCTTCTTATAATAATTTCCCACCGTAATGGTTTCCGTCCTGTCCGACTCTCCATTCTGATTCTGTGTCCCCATCACGGACACTAATACCTCTTTTGTCATTTTCCCTATCCTCTAACAGCTTTAAAATACTTTCATAGATTTTACCTGATATCTTGATTTTGCTTCTATCCAGCTCATAAACCGGTTTCTGCAGGTCCTCTTCGCTTAAGCCCTCCACCGTTATCACACGATAACTTTCTCCGGTATATATATAGTCCGGATACATGACGCCAAATACGAACAACAGCGCCATAAGGCCGCTCATAGCTCCATAACAGAATAATTCTAAATATGCTTTTCTTCTCATGATAACATCTCTCCTAATTGATTGTTTAGAAGAGCTATTCCCATTTTCCTATATTTTATACAATGAAATAATAAATGACCGCCATTTATTTCATGGCGCGCAGTTGTTCTCTTATGGATTTCTCCTGATTGTCCACATGTGCTCCCACTGCCATGGCGGCAGCCGCTTCGTCCCTGTTCACAATGCTCTCATAAATATTCCTGTGCTCTTCAATAAGCCTGTTATGAGATGTTTTGTCTTTTACATACTCAAACCGATATCGATATACCTGCTCGGCCAGATTATTTACCAGTTGGATCAGCCTGTCGTTTTCAGTAGACTTTAAAATAATATCATGAAATGCCACATCCGCCTTGGCAATCACCGTAGCATCTTTCGTTTCAATCGCCTTTTCAAAAGCTTCCGCCGCTTCTTTTAATTGGTTCATCTGCTCTTCATTCATTCTCTGACAGGCAAGCTTTGCCGCAAAAGCATCCAGTTCCCGCCTCACCTCCAGCACATCCTGAAGATTCTTCTCAGTAATCTGCGCCACTTCCGCTCCCCGTCTCGGAATCATAATCACAAGCCCTTCCAGCTCCAGCTTCCTGATTGCCTCTCTGATAGGCGTCCTGCTGACTCCCAAACGGTTAGCCAGATGAATCTCCATTAATCGTTCCCCGGGCTTTAACTCCCCCGTTAAGATCCCCTGCCGCAAGGTCTTGAAAACCACATCTCTAAGGGGCAGATATTCATCCATATTTTCCTGCAGCATATCCTTCATAATATACCTCCCTTACACCAGCAGCCTTTCTATAATTAAAGGTTCACAAATTCTGCCACGAACAGCTCCTTCACCAGTCCGCTTTTGGCAAGCTCTTCCTTTGCCTTCTCTGCTCTTTCCCTGGAAGCAAACACGCCAAAGACTGTAGGCCCGCTTCCACTCATATGCGCATTGATTGCTCCTGCCTTCAACATGGCCTCTTTTATTTCCCCGATAACAGGATATTTCTGAATGGTTACAGTTTCCAGCACATTCTCCATACGGCTCGTAATCCCTTCCAAATCCTGTTCTTCAATCGCCTGCCTCATGCCGTCAATATCCGGATGGCTTTTTAATGTATCCGCCTGCAGGTTTTCATAAACATATTTGGTAGACACATGGATATCCGGCTTTCCAATCAGCAAACCGCAGGCAGGAGGCGCAGGCAGGGGAGTCAGCACTTCTCCTATCCCTTCCGATAATGCCGTTTTCTGCAAAATACAATAGGGCACATCCGCTCCGATCTTTACACCCATGGAAAGCAGCTCTTCCATAGGAATATTTCCCTCTAACAGCTCATTCAGCCCCAAAAGGGTTGCTGCCGCATCCGTACTGCCTCCTGCCATGCCTGCCGCAATGGGAATGTTCTTCTTCAATACAACGGAAATTCCCTCCTCACTGTTCAACCGTTCCATCATAAGCTTTGCTGCTTTGTAAATCAGATTATCTTCATTAAAAGGCAGCTCTTCCTTATTCGTAACGATCCGAATCTCTTTATCCAGTATTTTTCGAAAGGTTAATTCATCATAAACGGACACCATCTGCATGATCATCTTCACATCATGATAGCCATCCGGCCTCTTCCTTAATACATCCAGCCCCAGATTAATTTTCCCATATGCCCGTCTTTTTATTTCTTGCATTTTTTCAGTCCTTTGTTTTTATTTTTTTAATTAAAATGATATCTTACAGTCTTAAATTGTACTTGCCATGTACTTTGTATACATTAAATTTATTATAATAAATACCAAAAAAAAATGCAACATGGGTAAACATTTTTTTCCATCTGTCCGATATATGTTTTGAAACTATTAATATGTTTATTATTATTAACCAAGGAGGGTAACAATATGAGTGTAAACGGAGTTACAAGTACTCAGACTGCTTATACAGGTTACACCAACACCCAGCCCGCAACAACCAGCGATAAGGCTGCCGAAACTTCCGATGCAAAGAATAGCACAGGTGTTGTTTATGAACCTAGCAGCAAAGCATCTGATACTGCTGCCAAAACAAAGAAAACCTACAAGACGGATACAGCAACGGTTGCCAAATTAAAAGCAGATGCCGAAGCAAGAACTTCCCAGCTAAAAAGCCTCGTAGAACAGCTTATGACCAAACAGGGAAAAGCATATGGACAGGCCAATGATATGTGGTCGTTCTTAGCTGGTGGCAACTTTACAGTAGATGCTGCTACAAGAGCACAGGCACAGGCAGACATTGCCGAAGATGGCTATTGGGGTGTAGAACAGACCTCAGACCGTATTTTAGATTTTGCAAAGGCATTAACAGGCGGAGATCCAAGCAAGGCCGATGAAATGCTTGCAGCATTCAAAAAAGGTTATGAGCAGGCTGCAAAGAAATGGGGCGGTAATCTTCCGGATATTTCACAGCGCACATACGATGCAGTTATTTCCAAATTTGACAAATGGAAATCTGATGAGACAGGTACTACAAACTAATATATTCCAATAAATTGCCCGGAGAAGTTTTTTATTCTCCGGGCTTTCTAAATGTTTGGGCAGGCTTACTTCTGTACTCCCTTCACGATTAAAAGCTTATCTCCTTCTTTCAGGTCATCTCCCGACAACCCATTCAGCTCCTTGATCCGCTTTACCGAAACATAGTATTTTTTTCCAATCTGCCAAAGGCTGTCATCTTTTCCTGCCACATAAATTGCCATACTGGGTAGGTTCTTTACTTTATTCATATCCAGCTCCTGCACCTGAATATCTGTAATCATGTCTTCTGTATGTTCACAAAATACAATGGCATGAACTCTTACCACTGCTTTTACTTCCAGCTCTTCACTATCCAGCATAGTAACATTTAATTGTTCCACAGAAACGGAAACATTGCTTGTGCAATGATTGTCAATGTCATTCACATCCATTACATAAGAAAAGGGCAGCATTCCCTGAAGGGAATAATAGGGCATTTTATCATCACCCGTAATATACAGGCAGTTTACAAGCAGTGTGCCATTTAATTCCAGTCCGTCCTCTACAATTTTTGTCTCATCTAAAACCGCATCTGCTTCACTGTGCATAAGCTGTAGTATTTTTCCCGCGCCGGGTGCAATTTTCAGCTTATCAGCCACCCTGCATTTCCCTTCATTTTTCACTAACAGGCTCTTAAAGCTGCCCGGTAAAGTAACCGCCGTAATTTCCTTCGTCACGCCATACACATCCGATAGGATTTCCACCTGCTCCTCTTCATACATCTTTATACTTAAATCCAACACCATTTCCAGTGCAACCACTCGCTCTTCCCCATCAAAATCAGGTCTTACTTCAAATTCCTTATGGGAAATCTGCCAGGTAATATCCGGAATCATGCTTTCTCTGCAATCGCTGCATTCGATGACACCGCTAAAGGGCATGGTCGTTTCATAAAAACGAATGGGACGGTCTTCTCCCTCTCCTTCAAAAAGAAAGAATGTCTCCAACTCTCCCTGCACCGATATTTTTCCGTCCAATGCCTTAAAGTCCAGATTGCCGATTCGGATGGAATTCCATATGATCTGTGCAATGTTTGGCATTCCTGCCGGAAATTCAATTTCCTGACGGATTCGATAGATATCTTTTTTACATATGGCTATTTCTGCAAGATCCAGATATTTTTTTCGATACTCCGCTTCCTCTTCGCCGTAAAGCTCTGTTGCGGCCTCTTCATCATAAAGCTCTCTAATACTCATTTTTAACGTAATAATAGAGCGTATGCTTGCCTTTCTGGAATTGATCATGGAAACCGAAAAGTCTTCTATTTCGTAGGAATAGTCCACATTGTCCCCGCTTTCCACTCCTTCCAAAAATACAGTTTCCTCAAAAGGTATTTCCTTCTCCACTTTTGCCAGCTGCTCACCGGCATCCGTAGAGGCATACAAAACGGAGGCAAGGAGCTTGCCTCTTACCGTCACATGGTCTCCGCTTGCCTTTACCTCGTCAATTCTTATGTCTCCTTCTTTAAAGATAATTTTATCCATATCCGGTTTTACATCGGGCAGATTAAAGTCCTCCTCTAAGGTAATCTGATT
>CAMWWJ010000040.1 GCA_947177925.1 uncultured Lachnospiraceae bacterium | reverse complement strand
GTACATGGAATCCTTGTCCTCCTATGCCAGGCAGTTTTTGGGACAGATGGAAAAGCCTAATGTGGAAAAAATAGAAGGACTTTCCCCGGCAATTTCCATCGACCAGAAATCCACCAACAGAAATCCAAGGTCTACGGTAGGAACCGTAACGGAAATTTACGACTACTTCCGGCTGCTTTATGCCAGAATCGGTATCCCCCACTGTCCTAATTGTGGAAAGGAAATTGCAAAGCAGTCAGTGGACCAGATGGTGGACCAGATTCTCAAGCTGCCGGAAGGAAGCAAAATACAACTGCTGGCTCCGGTAGTCAGAGGGCGCAAGGGAGAGCATGCCAAAGTACTGGAACGGGCAAAACGCAGCGGTTACGTGCGGGTACGGATTGATGGAAGCCTGTATGAGCTGACGGAAGAAATAAAGCTGGATAAAAATATTAAGCACAATATAGAAATAGTAGTGGACCGTCTTGTGGTCAAAGAGGGCATAAGCCGCAGACTGACAGACTCCATTGAAAATGTGCTGGATCTGTCGGAAGGACTTTTGGTGGTGGATGTCATCCAGGGTGAGCCTATGAATTTCAGCCAAAGCTTTTCCTGTGCAGATTGTGGTATTAGTATAGAAGAAATCGAGCCAAGAAGCTTTTCCTTTAACAATCCTTTCGGCGCATGTCCCCAGTGCTACGGGCTTGGTTATAAAATGGAATTTGATGTGGATTTGATGATACCGGATCAGAGCAAAAGCATAGAAGATGGAGCTATTGTGGTAACGGGATGGCAGTCATGCAATGATCCTTCAAGCTTTACCAATGCAATTTTAAAAGCGCTGGCAAAGGAATATAAATTTAAGCTGTCCACTCCTTTTGAAAAATATCCGGATGAAATCAAGGACGTGATCATCTATGGAACCGATGGCAGAGAGGTAACCGTTTATTATGAGGGACAAAGGGGAAAGGGTGTTTATCCGGTTGCATTTGAAGGGCTGATAAAAAATGTGGAGAGAAGGTACAGGGAAACCGGATCGGACACTATGAAGCAAGAATATGAAAGCTTCATGCGTATCACTCCCTGTAAGGTATGCGGCGGAATGCGTTTGAAAAAGACCTCCCTGGCAGTTACCGTATGTGATAAAAATATTTATGAGATCACGTCCATGTCCATCGGAAGCCTTCATGAATTTCTGCAGACCATGCAGCTCACATCCCAGCAGCAGTTCATCGGCAAACAGATACTAAAGGAAATCAGGGCAAGAGTAGGATTTTTAATTGATGTGGGACTGGAGTATTTGTCTCTGTCAAGAGCCACCGGAACCTTATCCGGAGGGGAGGCCCAGAGAATACGGCTGGCTACCCAGATCGGTTCCGGACTGGTAGGTGTCTGCTATATATTGGATGAGCCAAGCATCGGGCTGCATCAGCGGGACAATGACAAGCTTCTAAACACCCTTCGCAATTTAAAGGAGCTGGGAAATACTCTTCTTGTGGTGGAACATGACGAGGATACGATGTTTGCGGCGGATCATATTGTGGATATCGGACCGGGAGCTGGAAGCCATGGCGGAGAGGTGGTGGCCCAGGGTACAGCAGAGGAAATTATGCAGATTCCGGAATCTGTCACAGGCCAGTATTTAAGCGGAAAAATGAGGATTCCTGTGCCTAAGATGAGAAAAAGGGCAACCGGTTACCTGACAGTAAAAGGAGCGGCGGAAAATAACCTGAAAAACCTGGATGTGAAAATTCCATTAGGTGTCATGACCTGTGTGACTGGTGTTTCCGGTTCCGGAAAATCCTCCCTTGTAAATGAAATACTCTACAAACGTCTGGCAAAGGAGCTGAACCGGGCAAGGACCATACCGGGAAAGCATAAGGAGATTAAAGGGATAGAACAGTTGGACAAGGTGATAGATATTGACCAGTCTCCCATCGGTCGTACCCCCCGTTCCAATCCTGCCACTTATACAGGGGTGTTTGATCAGATCAGGGATCTGTTTGCTTCTACCAGTGAAGCAAAGGCAAAAGGATATAAAAAGGGAAGGTTCAGCTTTAATGTAAAAGGCGGGCGCTGTGAAGCCTGCTGCGGTGACGGCATCATTAAAATTGAAATGCATTTCCTGCCTGACGTTTACGTGCCCTGCGAGGTGTGTGGAGGAAAAAGGTATAACCGGGAAACGCTGGATGTACATTATAAAGGAAAAAATATTTTTGATGTGCTGGATATGACCGTTGAGGAGGCAGTTCATTTCTTTGAAAATGTACCGAGCATTAAGCGGAAGATTGATACACTTTATGATGTGGGACTTTCTTATGTGAAGCTTGGTCAGCCATCCACTACCTTGTCCGGAGGAGAGGCGCAGCGTATCAAGCTTGCGGCGGAATTGTCTAAGAGAAGCACCGGAAAGACCATTTATATTTTGGACGAGCCTACTACTGGGCTTCATTTTGCAGATGTCCATAAGCTGATTGAAATTCTTAGAAGACTGTCAGAGGGCGGCAATACCGTAGTGGTGATCGAGCACAATCTGGACGTAATAAAAACAGCGGATTATATTATCGATATCGGCCCGGAAGGAGGGGACAAAGGCGGTACCATCGTAGCCCAGGGCACTCCGGAGCAGGTTGCGGAATGTAAGGAATCCTATACCGGCCATTATATAAAGAAAATGTTGGAAAGAGATAAAAAATACTAAAGGTTTGAAACAGGTGCGCCGATATATTTTTTGATTAGGCATGGATGCACAAGAAAGAGGGAAGGAACCCCTTTCTTTCTTGTGCATTTTTGTTACTTTTCAGGAGAAAATCTTAACATCGCCTTAATAATTCGGAAAAATGTGTGAAATGTAAGAAAACCCTTTGAAAAAGTTAATATTTTGCGCTATAATGTTTTCGTATGTTTAACTTGTGAATATTTTACCGAAACTAAACCTAGAAAAATACGAAAAAATTTAAATAGATGCCAAACGGAAAGGGGTATTAGGAGAATGCAGTACACGGATATCGGAATTGATTTAGGAACAGCCAGCATTTTGGTTTATATAAGAGGAAAAGGCGTGGTGTTAAAGGAGCCAAGCGTGGTGGCTTTTGACAGGGACACCAATAAGATTAAGGCAATCGGAGAGGATGCCAGGCTGATGCTTGGAAGGACTCCTGGAAATATTGTTGCGGTAAGACCTTTGAGGCAGGGAGTTATTTCCGACTATACCGTAACGGAAAAGATGATGAAATATTTCATCCAGAAAGCATTGGGTAAAAGGAGCTTCAGGAAGCCGCGAATTGCCGTATGCGTGCCCAGCGGTGTTACGGAAGTGGAAAAAAAGGCGGTTGAGGATGCAACCTATCAGGCAGGCGCAAGAGAAGTTTCCATTATTGAAGAGCCTATTGCAGCAGCAATCGGTGCGGGAATCGATATTTCAAAGCCATGCGGAAATATGATCGTGGATATTGGAGGCGGTACATCGGATATTGCGGTTATCTCTCTTGGAGGCACAGTAGTAAGCGCTTCCATAAAGATTGCGGGAGATGATTTTGACGAGGCCATTGTCCGTTATATGAGAAAGAAGCACAACCTTCTGATTGGTGAAAGAACAGCCGAGGATTTAAAAATTAAAATCGGCTCCGCTTATAAAAGAACCGAAGTAGATACGATAGAAGTAAGAGGACGTAATCTGGTAACCGGACTTCCAAGGACAGTAAAGGTTACTTCCGAAGAAACCGAAGAAGCTTTAAAGGAAACGACTTCACAGATTATAGAGACGATACACAGCGTTTTGGAGAAGACTCCTCCGGAACTGGCAGCGGATATAGCTGACAGGGGAATTGTCCTGACGGGAGGCGGAAGCCTGCTTAGAGGACTTGAGGATTTGATTTCTGCCAAGACCGGCATCAATACGATGACCGCAGAAGATCCCATGACCTGTGTTGCCATCGGAACCGGCAAATATGTAGAGTTCCTGGCAGGATATAAAGAAGAGATTGGATAAGGATAAAGGAGGATTCCAATGGTAAAGGGTTTATATGCAGCTTATACAGGAATGTTGAATGAACAGAAGAGAATGGATGTTCTGACAAATAACCTTGCAAACTCCGCCACAACGGGATTTAAGAAGGAAGGAGCTACCAGCCAGTCCTTTGATACCGTACTGGCATATAAGATAAAGGATAGCTCTGATGCGGCTCCCGCCCGTTATATCGGAAAGGCAAATCTTGGTGTAAAAACCGGAGAAACCTATACAGATTACACCCAGGGGGCATTTAAGATAACAGGAAATGCTTATGATCTGGCACTTTCCGGCAATGGTTTTTTTGCTGTTGCTTTTACAAATAAAGCGGGTGAAACATCTACCAAGTATACAAGAGATGGTTCTTTTACACTGAATACAAACGGATATTTAGTTACAAAGGATGGGGATTATGTGCTGAATACAACAGGAAATCCTATCAGGCTGGATCCGTTGCAGGCTTCCAGAATCGATGAATCCGGTACGATTTATCAAAACGACAGACCCATAACAAGGCTGCAGATTACGGATTTTGCAGATTACAATTATCTGGAGCACTACGGAGAAAATTATTATCAGCCGGTAGCCGGAGCTACTCAGGCAAGAGCTACAGCTACAGTCCATGAGGGCTATCTGGAGGCTTCCAACGTACAGGTAGTATCCGAAATGGTAGATTTGATTTCTACAACAAGAAATTATGAAAGCAATCAGAAGCTGATTCAGACCATAGACGGAACCTTGGATGTAGCGGTAAACCGGCTGGGCAAGTTATAGGAGGAAATGAATTATGGTAAGATCTTTATGGTCCGCAGCAACCGGAATGATTGCTCAGCAGACAAACGTTGACACAATTTCAAACAATCTGGCAAATGTAAATACTACCGGATACAAAACGGAAGTAGCAGAGTTTAAGTCATTGCTGTATCAGACATTGCAGACAAAGTCCACTACAGCCAACAATCAACAAAAGCCCATCAGCGCTCAGGTGGGATTGGGTGTTCGTAATTCCTCCATTACTTCCATCTTCAGACAGGGGCCCTTTTTGGAATCCAGCAACCCGGCGGCTTTTGCCATTAATGGAAAAGGATTTTTTGCAGTAAGAGGTGCTGACGGCTCCACCTATTATACAAGAAACGGTAATTTTAACTGGTCCATGGGAGCAAACGGACTGACGCTTACCAACTCGGAGGGTTATCCGGTTCTGGATACCAACGGAAGAGGAATCGTGTTAAATGGAGACTATACTACCAGCAAGATTACCATTTCCTCTGACGGAACCATTTACTATCCGGATGCTACCGGAAATCCACGTTCCCTCGGTGTGACAATCGGCATGTTCCAGTTCCAGAATCCGGCCGGATTGGAAAAGAACGGCAATTCCTTATTTGCACCTACTGCAGCAAGCGGAGCGGCAATTAATGAGGCTACCAATGCAAACGTAAAAAGAAGCCAGATGGTACAGGGATATCTGGAAGGCTCCAATGTTCAGGTAGTAGATGAAATGGTTAATTTGATTGTTGCCCAGCGTGCCTATGAAATGAATTCTAAGGCAATTCAGGCATCTGATGAGATGCTTCAGCAGGCAAATAACTTAAGACATTAAATAAGTAAAGCCGGGAGGAAATAAAATGGATATTGGTGGAATTAATTCTTATTTTGGAAATCAGCTTACGGAAGATGCCAGCAATAAGACAGCATCAAAGATAAGCAATTTAAATAGTTCTGATATGAAAGAAGCTTCTGATGAAGAACTGATGGATGTCTGTAAGGAGTTTGAAGCTTATTTTCTGGAACAGATTTTTAAAGAGATGAAAAAGACAGTGCCAAAAAGCGATTACTCTTCCAATGCAACTGCTTCCATGATGGACTATATGGAGGACAGTCTGGTGCAGGAGTATGCAGCACAGGCGACCGAGACAAGCAGCCTTGGGCTTGCACAGATTTTATTTGAACAAATGAAACGGAATTATGGAGCATAAAGTTAGCATGTGCTAATATAATGATACTAAGATACATAGTAAGGCTGTCATCAGACAGCCTTTTTAGCTTATAGAAATGTTTAAGGAGCTTTTTGTGGAAACTTTAACGGGATATGTGGAGCATATCATATACAGGAATGAAGAAAATGGATATACAGTATTTCAATTTGTGGCAGGTAAGGAAGAATTTGTGTTAGTGGGCAGTTTCCAGACCATCGAAAACGGTGAAAATCTTGAAGTTACAGGCAGCTTTGTGGAGCATCCTACCTATGGCAGTCAATTTAAGGTGGAAAGCTATCAAAGCAGGCTTCCGGAAGATACAGAAAGCATGAAACGGTATTTGGGTTCCGGCGCCATTAAAGGAATCGGCCCCTCTCTGGCCGAAAAGATTGTAAAAAAATTTGGAATGGACACCTTCCGGATTATGGAAGAGGAGCCGGAGCGCCTGGCGGAAATTAAAGGGATCAGTGAAAGAAAAGCAAGAGAAATCGCAGTGCAGGCAGAAGAAAAAAAGGATATGAAGGAAGCTATGATCTTTCTTCAGGGTTATGGAATATCCAATGCGCTTGCGGTAAAGATTTACAATACCTATGGGGAAGGACTGTATTCCATGATAAGGGAAAATCCTTACAGCATGAGCGAGGATATGCATGGAGTAGGCTTTCGCATAGCGGATGAAATTGCCAGAAAGGCAGGCATTCATACGGATTCCGATTATCGTATCCGAAGCGGTCTGTTATATATGCTTTCCCTTGGAATTGCAGAAGGGCATACGTATCTTCCTATGGAAATGCTGTTAGAGAAAACAGCGGCGCTTCTGGAAATTGAAAAAGGCTGTCTGGAGCCTCAGCTTTCCAATCTTGCCATGGATAAAAAGGTCATAATGAAAAATATGGGAGAAGGAAACATTCAGGTTTACGGAAGCAATGCTTATTATTGTGAATTGAGTTGCGGGAAAATGCTTCACGATTTGAATATTGCCGAGAAAGAAGAGCCAGAGGAAGAGGAAAAGCTGCTTGACAGAATAAAGGCTATTGAAAAACAGGAAGGAATGCAGTTGGATAACTTACAGAGAAAAGGAGTGCTTGCCAGTGTAAGAAGGGGGATATTTGTCCTTACGGGAGGACCGGGCACTGGAAAGACTACTACGATCCATATTATGCTCAGGCTGTTTGAAGACCTTGGAATGGATTTTTGCCTGGCAGCGCCTACAGGAAGGGCGGCAAAGCGGATGACGGAAGCCACCGGCTATGAGGCAAAGACCATACACCGGCTTTTGGAATTGAACGGAGGAATGTCTGAGGAGCGGGGGAGCACTTATTTTGAAAGAAATGAGGAAAATCCCTTAGAGGTGGATGCCATTATCATTGATGAAATGTCCATGGTGGATATTTATTTGTTTCAGGCGCTTTTGAAAGCGGTTTCCATAGGAACCAGGCTGATTCTGGTAGGAGACAGAAACCAGCTTCCGTCGGTGGGACCGGGAAAGGTCTTGAAGGATATCATTGAAAGCAACCGTTTTTTTGTAGTAAAGCTGGAAAAAATTTTCAGACAGTCGGAAGAAAGCCACATTGTGCTCAATGCCCACCGGATACATAAGGGGGAATCCATTGCACTGGATAATAAAAGCAGGGATTTCTTCTTTTTGGAGCGAAATGATGTGAATGTCATATATAAGCATATGGTGCAGCTTATTACGGAAAAGCTCCCTGGATATGTAAATGCGAAGCCCTATGATATACAAGTGCTTACGCCTGTGCGTAAAGGAGCGCTGGGGGTAGAGACCCTGAATAAAATATTGCAGACATATTTAAATCCGGAATCTCCCCAGAAAAAGGAACATGTATACGGTGAAACCTTATTCCGGGAAGGGGATAAGGTAATGCAGATTAAGAATAATTACAAAATACAATGGGAAATCGTAAGCAAATATCATATCCCCATTGATAAGGGTACAGGGGTGTTTAATGGAGATATGGGAATCATAAAAGAAATCAACAGCTTTGGGGAAGAGCTGGTGGTAGAATACGAGGAAGGGAGGCTGGTAACCTATCCCTTTGCCCAGCTGGACGAGCTGGAGCTGGCATATGCCATAACCATACACAAATCTCAGGGAAGCGAATATCCGGCAGTGATCATGCCTCTTCTGACGGGACCAAAGCCGCTTATGAACCGGAATCTTTTATATACCGGGATTACAAGGGCAAAAGAATGTGTTACCATATTGGGGAGCAGGAATATGATTTCCCTGATGATTGCCAATGAGAATGAGCATAAACGATATGCAGGATTAAAGGACAGAATCATGGAGCTTGCATAGGCTCTGACGGAGAGCGGATAAGAAGCATGAATTTCATAAAAGAACTGATCTACCCGGGAAGATGTGCTGTCTGTGACGATATTCTCCTGCCGGGAACCGGAAAGGTGTGTAAAAGCTGTAAAAGCAGGCCGGAGCATGTAAAGGAGCCTGTCTGTAAAAAGTGCGGAAAGCCATTAAGGGTTCAGGAGGCGGAGTACTGCAGGGACTGTATGGAAAGGAAGCACTATTTTAAAGAAGGAGCAGCGTTATTTGTCTATCCTTCCGTGAAGGAGTCCATTTATCGGTTCAAGTATGAAGGAAGACAGGAATATGGCGCATATTATGGTGAACAGGTCAGACTGCACTTAGAGGAAAAGATAAGGCGCTGGAGGCCGGAGGCTCTGATTCCGGTGCCCCTTCATAAAAAGAGGCTGCAAAAGCGGGGATACAATCAGGCGGCGGTGTTTGCCAGAGCCATTTCCAGAGAAACGGGAATCCCCGTATATGAAAATTTTGCAGAAAGAATCAGGAATACAGTACCTCAAAAGGAATTGAGCGGGCAGGAGAGAGAAAATAATTTGAAAAAGGCTTTCAAAATCCGTCAAAATGATGTAAAATTAAAGACAATTATAATAATTGATGATATCTACACAACAGGGAGCACTATGGATGCCCTGGCCTTGGAGTGCAAAAAGGCTGGAATAGAAAATATTTATTGTATTTCACTGGCGATAGGTGCCCGTAAGTGACAGGAGGTATGAATATGAATGTGCGGAATTGTAGACGATGTGGAAGATTGTATAACTATGTGATGGGCCCGCCAATCTGCCCGAATTGCAAAGAAGAGCTGGAAGAAAAGTTTCAGGAAGTAAAGAAGTATGTCCAGTCACATGCTCAGGCCACAATTCAGATGGTTACAGAGGATTGTGATGTAGAAGTTGGACAGATCCAGCAGTGGATCAGGGAAGACCGCCTTCAGTTTTCGGATGATTCACCTATTAAAGTGCCTTGTGAGCGCTGTGGCGCTATGATCGGTTCGGGACGGTTCTGCGTAAAATGCTCTCAGGAAATGGCAAATACTTTAAGCAAGTCCATTGCCAAGCCGGTACCGCAAAAGAAGGATGAGCCAAAGGACCCAAGAGAAAAGTCCAGAATGCGTTTCTTATAATAAAATAAGGAGTAGCCTATGTTAAATGAAGAAAGAATCAAGCTCATGACGAAAATGGCTGCCTATGAAGAAAATGAAGGCCGGAAGAATATGGCCACCGGCAGCTATTTCAGAGGTGATTATATCGAGCTTCATATATTAAGATCTGTTATTTCCGCGACGATTGCCTATGGGGTATTGTTTGGAATGTATATATACTATGATTTTGAAGTGTTTATGCAGAATGTATACAAAATGGATCTGATTGCATTTGGAAAAAACGTATTGCTTTATTATTTCATTTTTGTGGTGGTATATGCAGTGATTTCTTATATTGTATATTCATACCGATATAGTAAGGCGAAAAAAAGCCTGAAGCGCTACTTTTATAATTTGAAGCAGCTTTCCGCATTGTATGAATTGGAAAGCAGGAAAATGTAGCCTTCTGAAAGGATTTTATATGTCAGGATTATTAGAAGTTAGGGAAAATTTAAGGAATTTTTATAGCAAGTATGAAGTATACTTAATACCGCTGTTTAAGTTCATTTTGGCGTTGACTGCACTTCTGTTCATAAATGGAAGCCTGGGATATAACAGCAGGATAAACAATCCTGTTATCGTATTGATAGTTGCCCTTATGTGTTCTTTTCTGCCGGTGAATTTCATTGTGGTGCTGGGAGCTGTATTTGTTGTGCTCCATATGTATTCTTTAGCAACAGAATGTGCCATTGTGGCAGGAGTGCTGTTTTTACTTTTGTTTTTGATGTATTTCAGATTTTCGCCAAAGGATACGTTGGTAGTACTGCTTTTACCCCTTGCATTTACGTTAAAGATTCCATATGTGATAGTGCTTGCGGTAGGTCTGTTAGGCAGTCCCGTTTCTATCGTTTCGGTAAGCTGTGGGGTGCTTGTATATTATCTGATTTATTATGTCCAGACAAATGCTGCCATTATTACTTCCCTGGATGGAGATAACGCGGTGGCAAAGCTGCATTATGTGGTTGAAGGAATGCTGAATAATAAAGAAATGTTTGTAACCATGGCGGCATTTGCCATTACTGTCATTTTGGTTTATTTAATCCGCAGGCTTTCCGTGGATCACGCATGGACCATCAGCATGATTGTGGGAAGTGTTACCTGCATTGTAATGCTGCTTCTGGGTGATTTGATGTTTGAAGTAAACAGCTCCATTGCAGCTATGATTATTGGGGCGGTAGTGTCCTTTCTGCTTGCAAAGGTGTTGGAGTTCTTTGCCTTCAATGTGGATTACACAAGAACCGAGTATGTACAGTTTGAAGATGATGAATACTATTATTATGTAAAGGCCATTCCTAAAAATTCCGTGAAAAAGGCCAAGAAAACCGTAAAAAAAATAACCAGTGTATTATAAAATGATAAGAATGAACAGCTAAGGTGAGACATATGGAACAGATAGCCGAGTTTATAGATAAATATCTTACGGTTCTGCATATACCCAAACATATTTTAGTAACCGATTATGTGGAGATAATCATTATCTCCTTTTTGGTGTACCAGATTTTAGTATGGGTGCGCAACACAAAAGCATGGGCATTCTTAAAAGGAATGCTTGTTATTTTTGTGTTTCTGTTAGTTGCGGCTATCTTTCGGATGACTACCATTTTGTGGATATTTGATAAAATTTTCCAGGTATTCATCGTGGGCATTGTAGTAGTTCTGCAGCCGGAGTTACGAAGGGCTTTAGATCAGCTTGGCCGGAAGAATTTTATCAGCAATCTGTTTTCCTTTGATTCTGGAAAGGAAGAGGGAGGGCTTTTTTCTGACAAAACAAAAAATGAGATCGTAAAAGCCTGCTATGAAATGGGGAAAGTAAAAACAGGAGCCTTGATTGTGGTAGAACAGAATCTTGCGTTGACGGAATATGAAAGAACCGGTATCGAAGTAGATGCCATTCTTACCAATCAGCTTTTAATCAATATTTTCGAGCACAATACCCCGCTTCATGATGGTGCGGTAATCGTACGGGGCAATCGGGTAGTATCAGCTACATGTTATCTGCCCTTATCGGATAACATGGCATTGTCCAAAGAACTTGGCACAAGGCATAGAGCAGGTGTGGGTATTTCAGAGGTTACGGATTCACTCACTATAATAGTTTCAGAAGAAACGGGAAGAATCTCAGTAGCATATGAGGGAAAGCTGTATCGGAATTTAAATCAGGATGCCCTTCATGAGAAGCTGGAGATGATACAAAATAAGCCTTCCGAGGAAAAGAAGAAAAAGAGGCGGAAAGGACGGGGAAAGCATGAAGAAAAATAATCTGATGAAGAACTTTGGATTAAAGATTCTTGCGCTGATCTTTGCCTTTGGCCTTTGGCTTGTAGTAGTAAATATAAGCGACCCGGTAGCTACCACTACCATTAGCGGCGTTCCTGTTGAGATTTTAAACGGAGATGTGATTACCGGACAGGGCAAGATTTATGAGGTTTTGGAAGGAACCGATACCATTACGGTATCTGTTTCCGCAAAAAGAACTATTCTGGACTCATTAAGCAGGGAAAACATTAAAGCAACTGCCGATTTAGAAAATCTGAATGAGGATGGAACCACCCGCATCAGAGTGGAGTCCAACCGTTACAACGAAACAATTGACAGCATCAAATCAAAAACGGAATATTTAAAGGTGAATATTGAGGAAATGGAAAGGACCCAATTTGTCATCAGCCCTGTTATTACAGGTGAGCCTGTAAGCGGCTATGTGGTGGGAAATATTACGTTGGATGAAAATGTAGTGCGGGTATCGGGGCCGGAATCTGTCATTTCCAAAATCAACAAGGTGGTAGCAGAGGTTTCCGTTTCCAATATGAGCAGCAATATCCGTACAAGTGTGGAATTAAAGCTGTATGATTCCGAAGATACGCTGATAGAAAATAGAAATATAACAAAGAATATTTCCAATGTAAATATCAGCGTGGAAGTATTGGAGACGAAGGAGGTGCCTATTAAGCTGTCTGTATCAGGAACCCCGGATGAAGAATACGGTTTTAACGGAATACTCACATCCAGCCCGGAAAGTATTATGATTGCAGGAACCCCTTCTATGTTGGCAAAGGTTTCCGAAATTGTAATTCCGGAGTCGGAAGTGAATGTGGAAGGCGCTATGGGTGAGATGAATATAGCTGTGAATGCAGGAGAATATCTGCCGGACGGCATACGGTTTGCTGATGAAGAGGAAACGGGCAAGATCGTAGTAACGGTAGGCATTGCGCCGAAGGAAACGAAAACGGTGGAAATTGCCAAAGGAGCCATTACGATTACAGGGATGCCGGACGGCTATGAGGCTTCATTTATGTCGGTAAATGATGGGATTCCGGCGGAAATCATGGCAATGCCTGAGCAGTTGGAAAAGTTTGATGCTTCCGATTTGACAGCAGTTATTGATTTTAAGGCATATATGGAGGAGCAGGAAATAGACAAGGTAAAAGCCACAACCTATGTGGTGCCTGTTACACTGGGACTTCCGGAAGGAATTACCCTGAAAAATCCGATTAATATTACAATAAAAATTTCAGAAAAGAAGGATTAGCATATGGGAAGATTATTTGGAACAGATGGAGTAAGGGGAGTGGCAAATGAAGAGCTGACCCCGCTTTTGGCAATGCAGTTAGGCCAGGCAGGCGCTTATGTGCTTACCAGGGAAAAGGAACATAAACCTACTATTATGGTAGGGTGTGATACAAGGATTTCGGGGGATATGCTGGCAAATGCCTTAATGGCAGGTGCCTGTTCCGTAGGAGCTAATGCGGTATATGTGGGGGTGGTTCCCACACCGGCTGTTGCATATCTTACAAGAAAATATAAGGTGGATGCAGGAGTGGTCATTTCCGCTTCTCATAATCCGGTAGAGTTTAACGGCATTAAATTTTTTGACGGAAACGGTTATAAGCTGCCGGACAGTCTGGAGGATGAAATTGAAGAGCTGATTCGGTCGGATATGAAAGGGATTAAGTTTCCTACCGGGTCCAGAGTGGGAAAGATTAAATATCGTACGGATGCAAGAGAAGAGTATATCAATCATGCCATCCAGTCTATTCCGGTAGATCTGTCTGAAATGAAAATCGTGGTGGACTGCGCAGAAGGAGCTTCTTTTTATACATCCGTGGAGGCTTTAAAGGAGCTTGGCGCCAATGTAGTAGCAATTCATAACAATCCTGACGGCACGAATATCAATGCGAACTGCGGCTCCACCCACATGGAAGAGCTTATGGCGAGGGTAGTGTATGAAAAAGCACAGGTGGGCCTTGCTTTTGACGGGGATGCGGACAGATTGCTGGCAGTTGACGAAAACGGTAAAGAGGTTGACGGTGACCAGATCATGGCAATCATCGGCAGCCATATGAAGAATAAGAAGACTTTAAGGGATAATACCATTGTTGCCACTGTTATGAGTAATCTGGGCTTTTTCTTAATGGGAGAAAGAGAAGGGATCCAAATAGAGCAGACAAAGGTAGGAGACCGTTATGTACTTGAGAGGATGAAGGAAATCGGTGCAAATCTGGGTGGTGAGCAGTCAGGACATATTATTTTCCTGGATGAAAATACAACCGGTGACGGACTGTTAAGCGCCCTGCATCTGCTACAGGTCATGGTGGAAACAGGCAGGCCCCTGTCAGAGCTGTCCGGCATTATGGAGGTGCTGCCACAGGCTCTTGTAAATGCCAAGGTGCCTAACCACAAAAAGGAAAGCTATATGGAATATCCGGAAATTGCCCAGGCAATCAGCTTTTTAACCGAGAAGTTCGCAGGTGAGGGAAGAGTGCTGATTCGCCCATCAGGAACGGAGCCTTTGGTAAGAGTCATGATTGAAGGAAAAAACCAGGTACAGATTGAGGAAGAGGCAAGGAAGCTGGCAGCGCTTATACAAGAGGTAATGCTATAGCAAATACTTGAGTAAAATGTCAATGTATGGTATACTTTTGACATACGGAAGGTAGGAATAATGTGGTGATGAGATAAAGTCACTTATTGGGTATGCAAAATAGAGGAATCGTTTGGAGGAAAACATTATGGTAAGTCAAAAGGTTGTAATAAAAAACCCTACAGGGCTGCACTTAAGACCGGCTGGAATCCTATGCAAGGAAGCAATGCAGTTTAAATCCTTAATAACATTTTCATTCAGGGACAATACAGCAAATGCAAAAAGTGTTTTAAGTGTACTGGGTGCTTGTGTCAAATGTGGAGACGAGGTGGAATTCGTATGTGACGGCGAGGACGAGAAAGAGGCATTAGCTGCTCTGATAAGTGCCATTGAAAGCGGGCTCGGCGAATAATAAAAAGATATGAGATAGCCCATCTTTTGATGGGCTATCCTTATGTGACAAAAAAAGAATAAGTGAATGGAGAATATTACAATGTTGAACTATAAAAGATATCAAAGAAATCCGGTAGAGGATTATCCGGAGAGGGAATGGCCTAACAAACAGATTGAAAAAGCCCCTATATGGTGCAGTGTGGATTTAAGGGATGGAAATCAGGCGCTGATCGACCCTATGGTAGTATCCGAAAAAATTGAAATGTTCCAGTTTCTGGTAAAAATGGGCTTTAAGGAAATCGAAATCGGATTTCCGGCCGCCAGCCAGATTGAGTACGATTTTCTTCGTCAACTGGTAGACAGAAAGCTGATTCCGGATGATGTAAGCGTACAGGTGCTTACCCAGTGCCGGGAGGAGTTGATTGATAAGACCTTTGAGGCTATTGAAGGCTGTAAGCAGGCAGTCGTACATATTTATAACTCCACTTCAACATTGCAGCGGGATGTGGTGTTTGGAATGAATAAAGAGGAAATCAAGCAGATTGCCGTGAAAGGCACGCAAATGGTAAAGGAACGGGCGGCTGAGTTTCCGGGAAAGATCATACTGGAATATTCGCCGGAAAGCTTTACGGGAACGGAGCTTGATTATGCTTTGGAGGTCTGTACGGCAGTTCAGGAGACATGGGGAGCCACAAAAGAAAAGCCGATTATCATCAATCTGCCTTCCAC
>CAMWWJ010000039.1 GCA_947177925.1 uncultured Lachnospiraceae bacterium | reverse complement strand
TCTTTTACCGGGTCGTTGACTATTTTTTTTCTATAAACCATCAAGAAACTCAATAACCGAAGCGCTGCTAACATACTGACAAGAATCGGTAGAATTAGCGAAAACTGCTCCATTTGATCCGCCCCCTTTCCCAACTGGGACTTATCCAGCCAAAAAACAGCAAAACCACATACTTTTTCTTCTTCCTCCAAGGAAAAGGCAATTTTCACTGTCTGCTCCTCCTTTTGGAAAAAGCTTTGGTCCTGCTGTATTATCTCATTTATGTTAACCATATCGCCGGGGGCATATTCCGCTTTCCTGCTAAAGAGTACCTTTCCTTCCAAATCCACTACTACCGGAGTAAATTCCTCACGAATGCCTTTCCATTCTCCGGACCTCATTCCCTGTTCCAACAGCTTTACCCCATCTGCCGTCAGCTCCCTTGCCCGGTTATAGTAAATCCCTTCCCTGCTTTGATACTCTTTCAGCCTCCTGGTGCTGGAAAAAAGTCCGGCTGCCAATATGGCAAAAACCGAAAGATAAATAAAAGCCTGCATTTTCAATAACGATTGTTCTTTCATGATCCTTTATTCCTCTGAAAAAAATTTATAGCCCACCCCCCAGACTGTTTTTATATAATCCATGGAATGTGCCCGGAGCTTTTCCCGTATGCGTTTTATGTAAACTGCAACGCTGCTAATATCTCCAAATCCATTCATGCCCCATATGCTTTCATAAAGCTGCTCCTTGGAAAACACCTGATTTTCATGGTTTTTTAAGAAATACAGCATTTCAAATTCTTTCGTAGTCAGCTCCAGCACCTGTCCGTCCGCATAAGCGGTATAGCTTTCTCTCTTCAAAACAAGGCGCTCTGTATCAGACCCTTCCCCGCTTTTTCCGGCCCGCCTTAAATGAGCCTTTACTCTTGCCACCAGCTCTAAAGGGCTGAAAGGCTTTGTTACATAATCATCTGCCCCGATTCCAAGGCAGATTACCTTATCCATTTCCCCGCTTTTAGCAGAAAGCATAATGATTGGAATCTCATGCTTCTCCCGAATCCGCCTGCAGACCTCCATTCCATCCATTTCCGGAAGCATAATGTCCAAAATCACCAGATCCGGCAGGTGCCGGGAAAGAAGGGTAAGCCCCTCTTTTCCATCCGACGCCAGAATAGCTTCATATCCTTCCACCTTCAAGTATTCCCCTAAAATCTCTGCCAGCTCTTTTTCATCTTCAATAATCAAAATCTTCTCTGCCATTTTACCAATTCCGTTCTTTTAAAAATTCATACAACATTCTTTCTCTTGCCTCTTCTTCCTTTTGCCGGAAAGATCCCTGCTCCAGCTCCCCGTCAATTCTTCCGTCTCTTAAGAAAATGACCCGGCTGCCCCGGACGGCTGCCTTTAAGTCATGGGTAACCATGACAATGCTCTGTCCATCCTCATGAAGCTTCGTAAAGGTATCTAAAACTCCTTTTCCAGCATTGGAATTCAATGCTCCCGTAGGCTCGTCTGCAAATAACACCTCCGGTTGATTCATCAGCGCCCTGCAGATGGCGGTTCTTTGCTTCTGTCCACCTGAAAGCTGATTTGGAAATTTATTCTTGTGGGCCGACAGTTCCATTTTTTCAATTAACATCTCTGCCCTTTTTTTCTTCTCTTCTTTTTTTATTTTTGACTGATAAGAAGGGCTCAATACGTTTTCCAACAAAGTTAAATCAGGAATTAAGTTCATGTTTTGAAACACAAAGCCTATGGAGTCCTTCCTGATATCCGCCATAGCGCTTTCCTTTAGTCCGGTAATCTCCTGTTCTTTTAAATATACCTTACCGCTTGTTACTTTGTCCATACCGCTTAATAAATATAGCAAAGTAGATTTTCCGGAACCGGAGCTGCCCATAATCACGGTAAAATCCTCCTGATACAGCTTCATATCCAGATTTTTTATTACATTATTCACTTCTCCATCGCTTACAAAGCTTTTGCATATCTTTTCTGTTTCTATAACACATGTTTTCATTTTTATTCTCCTTACTTTTTCATAATTTTATTGTTTATTCACTTGTCAGTTCCGAAATCGGATTGTCATACAGGGACTTAGAAGCAAAAAGTACACTGAGCAGATACACAGCCAAAGTTCCCAGATTGCTTATTATAACCACTGTTATATCATAAGAAACCGGATATTCCCGAAATCCCATCATGGAAAGTGCAAGCACCATAGTCTTAGGAAAGGCCACTATAAATATGGGTATCGTAATGCTCAGGGAAAACAAAGCAATCAAAAAAACGTATGTTATATTTGTTTTCAGCAAATGCCCTGAGGAATATCCAATTGCTTTATAAATGCTTTGTGTTTTCCGATTGTCCATATTTTTCAAATAGACGATTGCAATGATATTCAATGCGCCAAGCAGAATTGCCATTATCATAAAGGGCCTGATTGCCAGCATTTGCGGGCCGGTTATCATGTCCAGTATATTTGCATACTTTTCCGCTCGGTCTATCAGCTTTCCGTCCGATTCATATTCCTTTTCATGGTCCTTTAAAAACTCTTCCGGCTCTATTCCCTCCTTTAGATAAACCGAAGCCTCCTCATATTGAAATGACACATCCTTTTCTTCCAAAGTCTTCCCTAACAGCCGACAGCTTTTCCCCATGTCATAAAAGCTTTGATAAGTGCCGCATAATAAAAGAGTCACTTTCTGATTCCCATTCAAGTAAATATCCACATAATCCCCTACCTGCTTGTTCATCTTTTCCGCCATAAGACTTCCCATTGCAATTTCATCAGAATGGGCGGGATTTCTCCCCTGGATCACGGGCATATCCAGATTTTCATAGGTATCATAAACCATGACGCTTAAAATCGTATCTCCCATCCCCTTTACCCATGGAACGGATACTGCCACTCGCGTGGTTGTTTTGATTACCTTTTCCACTTCTTCTTCTTTTTGTAATTTTTCCACAGTCTTTTCATAAGTTTTTAAATCCGTGGAGGAAAAAGAAACATCATGCTTGTCAAAGCCAAGCCAATAATAATTGCTCTCTTCAAAAGTCCCTAACAGTCCCATTGCAGTTGCCGCAAAATTTACGCAATAAGCAGCCATGATACAAGTAATTACAAGCATACAGGTGTTTTTTTTATCCCTGAAAATCATCCGCATTGCCATATGTATGGGAGAAAATCCCAATACTTTTCCGGCATTTCTTTGTTTTTTTCCACTATATGCCGCTTCGTTCCGAAAGACCTCCATAGGTCTGATGTTTCCCACAACTCTTAACAGCAGGTATACACAAATCATCGCATAAGCAATGATGATGCCGCTGCACAGAATTCCGGCAGATACGATGCTGCTGCTGGATGTAACCCCCATGTTCCGAAAAGTGTTCTTAGTAAAGGAATCAGAAATCATCTTTGAAAGGCAGCTTCCCAGAACAGTTCCCATCACTACTAAAAATCCATAAAATTTCAGGTATATAGAAATAATTCTTCCATTCTTATATCCCAGCATCTTATAAATAGCAATTGTTTTCTTTTCAGAAGCCAAGGTGCTTTTTATCATATAGCGGATCATGATACCGCTGATGAGCAAAATCACCACACTGATTCCTAACAGGATTCCTCCAATGATCCGCTCTGTTATCTGATTGTTCTGGATCCTTGCTTCCAAAGTGATTGCCCTTCCTTCCAAAATTCCGTCATTTTGCTCCCGGTAAGCATCTATCACTTCATTCCCGCTGCTTCCTTCTTTTGCAAAAACATGAACCTGATATTTTAAGTCTTCTGACCGTGGATTTTCCTTTACGATAATTTCCGAATCAAAAGAAAGATTCATATTATAAGGATCCGTATAAATGCCAGTTACCTGATAGGAAATGCCGTTCTCCATGTTCAGGGTATCCCCCAGCCTGATTTCCTCGGAATTGGAAAGAACTGCCGAAATCAGGCATTGTCCCTCCTTTAGCTCTCTGCTTCCTTCTAATATACGGATACTGCCGTAGGTTTTGTCATTCCAGGGCATTAAATCAAAAAAATAGCCCTCCATGCTTCCTTTCCCATCTATCTGGATTCTCTCAAGCATATAATGATAAGGAATGACTTCCACATGTTCCACCATATCCAGCTTCTCCATGTTTTCTTTGATCTGCTCCGCAATTGCGGGGTCATTACTTTGAAAAGGATAGATTTTCACTATGGGCGAGCGGCATTCCCCTGACAGTTCCTTGTATGGAGTATCTCCTGCCGTAATAATGACGAAAGAGCTGGTCATCAGCATGGAACAGACCATTAAAATGAGCACAATAAATATGCTTTGTATTTTTTTCTTTCTTATTTTCTTAAACCACATAACACGTTCCTCTCCTTACAGGGCTTCATATTCCTATTTTGTGGGGCAGCCCCTTTTTTATTTATTATCATAAAGTGGGAATTTGAAATAAAAAGAGGGAATTTATGAAAAATTATGAACAGGACTATATCTATCAGAAATATAATAAAAGGACTCGCTTATGTAAACCGGGTCCTTTCCTTTTTCCATATTTCACCAATATATGTTAAGAATGCTTCTTTTGACTGTTTTAAGGGGGCGGAATTGTCAAATTTGTAATCATACTCATATTGTTCCACGCAGTCGTCGGATTCATTTCCGTAAACCTGTTGATTCATCGTATCGTTATAGATCAAGAGGGTTACGCACTTTCCATCTACCGCCTCCACGAATTTCCGTATTTCCTCCCCTTCTCTGATATGTACGAACATAATCCGGTCATCGCTGTCTAAAAAAGCCTGATACTGCTTTAGCAGATATCTGGTAGGAAGGTCATTGTAATTGGTAAAGGCTCTTTTCAATTCCGATAAGAAACGTCTGGCCTTTTCATCCTTTTCTCCCTGCCATCCATATTCCTGAGCGATTTCTTTGATGGGGGTAATGGCAGATACATTTAATATTTTGTATTCAGCAGTAATGCTTTCGCATAATGTATCTTTCCCAACACCGCCTTTTCCGTTTATGACGATAACCAACTTCTCATTTTTTTCCATTTGCTGCTTCCTCGGTCTTCCATGGTGTTATTCTTTGCTATTCCATGCCTTTTAAGGGGCTGTGCATGTTTTATCATAACATTCCTTTTTGGATTAGTAAATGGTTTTTTGGAGAGAAGCGATGAAGTATGACAGTTTAACCTGCTATTATTGAATATACTTTTCTGCTTCCTGCCTTGTCAATTGGTTTTCTTCCATGATTGCCTGAATGATGATTTCCATGGATACTCCTGACAGCAGCAGCCTTTTTGCAAAAGCTTTTATTCCTTCCAGTTTTCCTTCCATGATTCCTTCTAACTTCATATCTGCAAATGCTTTACACATATCGTATCCTCCTTCCTTTGTTTCATACTTTTTCTTTTCCGACAACAACATGCTCTGCCCAGACAGGCAGCTGATCATTTTAAAAGTCTCTTCACTTAAAAAACGGTATGACTCATCCTGTTCCAATAAGCTTTTTAAAGCTTTCCGATCCCCATCCTTTTGGAGAAATTGAAAACACTGCCTGATGTCTGTCCTGAAGCAGTCTGCCTTATCCTGCCTTGCCCTAAAAAGATTGATTTGATAATTGTTCAGATATGGCAGCATTTCCTTTGGAATGCTATCCATCTGAAACATATCAAATAAATCTTTTGCTCCGTCCCATGGCTTTTTTCCAAAATAAATCACGGCTGTAATGACGGGAATCAGCTTATCCTTCCTGCCAAACCCGGATAGGTATTCCTCTCCTGTTAAGTCTTTTCTTTTTTGATGGCCTTTCCGTATTCTGTCCAGCTGTTCCTGATAGCTGATTCCATCATAGACGAAACTTCTTACAGGCATGGCATAATGTACGGCTGTCTGATTTTCAATTCCAAGCAGCATAAGTTCTGTTCCCTGATATCGCTTCTTTAATATATCCCGATACATATACCTGTCCGTATTCCCTTTTAATATCCCGCGAATCTCCTGACTTTCCAAGTGCTCCGGAAAAATCACCGGCTTTCCCTGAAACACATATCCGTTAAAAAAATCCGCAAACCGTTCATTATCCTGAAAATATTCTGTAATTCCTGTATCTTTTCCCAAATGATGACTCCCTTTATTTTGCTGCTGCGCAGGACTTTGTCTCCTGTTTCAGAAGCTTTCGGACAGCTTTTCATATACTTTGATACAGATTGATAAACAGTTATTTTTATATCACTATTATAGTATACTTCTTTGTGTTTTGCAATAGAAACGTTAATTTCTGTTCTTATTTCCGTTTATTTTTCCTGTATCGAATAACTGCCTCTGTTACCTTCCTGCTTTCTTGCTCTTTGCTGAAAAAAATGGCGAAATGCCAAGATTATCGGTTGACTTTTGACAGCAATGATTGCTGTATTTGAAGGATACTTTATTTTTGATTTTTTGTCAAGATGGATTTGGGGAGGGATTTGATAAACGGACGTAGGGGCTGTCATATCATATTTTAGTCTTATGGGCACGCTTTCGCTCTGCAAAGACGCAACAGTACTAACGTACCAAAATACGGTACGTAAGTGCTGGCGACTTTGCCAAGGCCCATAAGACTAAAATATGATATGACAGCCCCTACTGTGTATCGAAATGCCATTGCTTAGGATGTGGTCTGCAGGTGCTCTGGATTTAGAATGCATCTTCTTCTGCGTCCTTTTTACACCTCTTGCCTCCCCTTAAGACAACCTCATTTTAAAATCCTCATACCCAAACTCTCTGACAATTTCACAGGCACCACCTGTCTTCCTAACTGCAATAGCCGGAAGAGCCATTCCATTAAATGTGTTATTTTTTACCATGGAGTAAATGGCCATATCCTCAAAGAACAACCTTTGACCAACCTGCAGCGGCTGTTCAAAGGAATAATCCCCAATCACATCCCCCGCAAGGCAGGTAGGGCCTGCAAGCCGATAAGTATAGGGCTTTTCCTCTGGGTTGCCGGAGTTTGATAAGGGCGGACGATAAGGCATTTCCAGCACGTCCGGCATATGGCAGGCTGCGGAAGTGTCTAATATAGCAATTTGCATCTCATTTTCCATGATTTCCAATACACTTGTTATTAAATATCCCGCATTCAAAGCCACTGCCTCTCCCGGCTCTAAATATACCTGCACCTGATAAGTTTCCTGAATATGCCTGATACAGCTTTCCAATAAGGAAATATCATAATCACTTCTTGTAATATGATGCCCGCCTCCAAAATTGATCCATTTCATCTGTTTCATCCACGGACCGAACTTTTCTTCCACCACCTGAAGAGTTTCCAAAAGGGCATCCGCGTTCTGCTCACACAACGTATGAAAATGCAGTCCTTCCACCCCTTCTAATAGTTCCGGTCTGAATGCAGAAAGGGGAATCCCAAGTCTTGAACCTCTGGCACAGGGATCATAGATTTCATGTCCTTCCTGAGTAGAATGCTCCGGATTGATACGCAGCCCTATGCTGGCCCCTTTTTCCCTTACCCTGTTTCCAAACCGTTCCAGCTGGGAAAAGGAGTTAAATACCACATGTCCGCATAAAGAAGCAATCTCATCCATTTCCTCTTCCTTATAGGCAGGAGAAAAAATATGATTCTCCTTTCCCATATATTCCTTTGCAAGCCTTGCTTCATAAAGCCCGCTGGCAGTAGCGCCGCTTAAATAACTCCCTATCAGCGGATACATGGAAAACATGGAAAATGCCTTCTGTGCAAGAAGAATCTTACACCCCGTCCTGTCCATAACCCCTTTTAAAATCTCCAGATTTTTTATTAACTGCCCTTCTTCTATCAGATAACAGGGCGTTGGCAATTTCTCTATTCTCAACCTATCCGCCTCCTTTTTCTCTCATTTTTTTCACTCATACTTTTTGTCCACGTTTTTTCATGCTTTTTCGATACACAGTGGGAGCTGGGACAGCCTATGATAGCCTTCCGGGCCTTGGCAAAGTCGCCGGTCCTTACGCACCGTACTTTGGTGCGTTAGTACCGCTGCGTCTTTGCAGAGCGAAAGCGTGCCCGGAAGGCTATCATAGGCTGTCCCAGCTCCCACGTCCGGTTCCCAAACTCTCCCTAAAAAACCGCCCCGTTACTATTTAGTCCACCAATTCAGGCTCCTCCGAAATCTTCCACGGAAGCCCCCACTGATTCAAAGCATCCATAAACGGATCCGGATCAAATTCCTCTATATTATAAACACCTGCCTTTTTCCACGTTCCCATCATAAGCATCATAGCCCCAATCATAGCCGGCACTCCCGTAGTATAAGCCACTGCCTGGGAGCCAACCTCTTTATAGCACTCCTGATGGTCACAGGTATTGTAAATATAAAGCTTCTTTTCCACACCATCCTTCTTCCCAACAAAAATACATCCGATATTGGTCTTTCCCTTCGTACGGGGACCTAAAGAAGACGGATCCGGCAATACTGCCTTTAAAAACTGCAACGGTACGATTTCCTTTCCTTCATACAAAATCGGCTCAATAGAAGTCATTCCTACATTTTCCAGACATTTTAAATGAGTCAGATAGCTTTGTCCAAAGGTCATAAAGAAACGAATTCTTTTTATGCCCGGAATATTCAAAGCCAGTGATTCGATTTCCTCATGGTGCAGAAGGTACATATCCTTTTCCCCGATTTCCGGAAAATCATATACTCTCTTAATTTCCATAGGTTCGGTTTCCACCCAGTGCCCATCCTCCCAATAGGAGCCTTTTGCAGACACCTCCCGGATATTGATTTCCGGATTGAAGTTGGTGGCAAAGGGATAGCCATGATCTCCTGCATTACAGTCTAAAATATCAATATAATTGATTTCATCGAAGTAATGCTTTAGGGCATAAGCAGAAAACACACTGGTAACCCCCGGGTCAAAGCCACTGCCAAGAAGAGCGGTAATGCCTGCCTGCTCAAACCGCTCTCTGTATGCCCACTGCCATTTGTACTCAAACTTTGCCGTATCCTCCGGCTCATAATTGGCAGTGTCCATATAATGGGTTTTGGTTGCCAGACAGGCATCCATAATAGTAAGATCCTGATAAGGAAGAGCCAGATTCATTACTACGTCTGGTTTTTCCTTTTCAATGAGGGCAATCAGCTCCTCTACCTGATCCGCATCTACCTTTGCGGTAGTAATTTTTGTTTTTGTGGTTCCTTCTAATTTTGCTTTCAAATCATCACATTTTTGCTTTGTTCTGCTGGCAATGCAGATTTCTTCAAATACATCGCTGTTCTGGCAGCATTTGTGGATTGCCACGCTGGCAACGCCGCCGCAGCCTATAATAAGTGCTTTTCCCATGTTTTCTTTTCCTCCTGAACTATTGTTTTCTTTTTGGAATTGGTTTTCTTGTTAGAAATATTTATCATATTTCTCCATATTGTATGTCATCCAATTTTATTTACATAACTTTGTTTCCTGCACAGTCGACCTGCTGCCGCCTCATTCCTGTCACACAAGGCTCAGAAGCAGCTCTCTTACTACCTTACATGCCGTGGCAGTTGAAATCCCGCTGGGATCATAAGCCGGACTTAATTCATTTACGTCACAGGCAACGACTCTGCTCCCCCTACACACTGTATCAATAGCATGAAGCAGCTCCAAGAAAGACACGCCTCCTGCTTCCGGCGTTCCTGTTCCCGGAAAAACAGAAGGATCCAGCACATCCAGGTCGATGGTAAAATAGACAGGCTTTCCCTTCAACTCTTCCACAACCTGCTCCAGGCCTTCAAAATCAAACTTCCTTGTAAATACATGCTCTTTTCCCCACTGAAATTCTTCCCGGTCACCGGAACGGATACCAAACTGAAAAATCCGGCCATCCCCTAAAATATCGTAACATCTTCTAAGGACACAGGCATGGGACAGCCCTGCACCCAGATATTCCTCCCGCAAATCCGCATGAGCATCAAAATGAATGATATGCAGATCCGGATATTTGTCCGCTGCCGCTCTCACTGCCCCTAACGTAACAAGGTGCTCTCCTCCAATCATAAAAGGAAGTTTTCCGTCCTTTAAAATGATTTCCGCCCTTTCCCGGATAGCATCCAAAGCCAGCTCACTATCTCCAAAGCAAAGCTCCAAATCTCCGCTGTCAAAAAAGGAATAGTCCGTTAAATCCTTATCCAGATAAGGGCTGTAGGTTTCCAGTCCAAAGGACTCTCCCCTGATCGCCCGGCTTCCAAACCGGGTGCCCGGACGGTTGGAGGTGGTAGAATCAAAGGGTGCTCCAAACAGCACCACCTTTGCCTCTTCATATTCACAGTCACATCCGATAAAAGTCTCTATATTTTTATTCAACATCTCTTAACATTTCCTCCACATAAGCCGGCAGGGCAAAACAGCCCCCGTGAAGCCTTGGTGTATAGTATCTGGTATTGATTCCAAGCATGTTCCATTTAGTAGCCTCAAAATCATGAAGGGGATGGTACTTTTTGGAAGCAAAGCCAAAAAGCCAGTGCCCGGAAGGATACGTGGGAATATGAACCTGATATACCCGGCTGATTGGGAAGCTTTCCACAATCCGCTTATGAGCACGCTGACAGGCAATGGCATCCTCCGGATAAAAGGGGCTTTCATGCTGGTTTACCATAATTCCATCCTCTTTTAATGCTTTATAGCAGTTTCCGTAAAATTCCTTTGTAAACAGCCCTTCTCCCGGTCCAAAGGGATCTGTGGAATCCACGATGATCAAATCGTACACATTTTCCCTGGAACGAATAAAGCGAAGCCCGTCTTCATAATAAATATGAAGCCTTGGATCATCAAAGCGACATGCCGTCTGGGGAAGATATTTCTTACACACCTCCACCACCAACGGGTCAATTTCTACCATATCGATTTCCTTAATGGAAGCATAACGGGTCAGCTCCCTGATTACCCCACCGTCTCCGGCTCCTATGACCAGCACCTTTTCCACATCGGGATGAACTGCCATAGGCACATGGGTAATCATTTCATGATAAATGAATTCATCCTTTTCCGTTAACATCATATAACCGTCCAGAGTGAGGAACCGTCCGAATTCCTTGGACTCAAACACATCAATCCGCTGAAAATCACTGTGCCCGCTGTATAGCTGCCTGTCCACCCGAATGGAAAACTTCACATTTGGGGTGTGACGCTCCGTAAACCATAACTCCATTCACTTACACTCCCTTCAACACATTCAGTCTTTCTATATTGGCATCCTCCGGTCCTGTCATGGAGCAGCCCTTTTTCCTTGCATACTGTATATATTCGATAATCTGCTTCGTAATCCGCTCTCCGGGAGCGATAATGGGAATGCCCGGCGGATAGCACATGACAAATTCGCTGCAGATCCGCCCTGCCGATTCCTCTAAGGATACCGATTCCTTTTCTGCATAAAATGCTTCCTGTGGGGTTACCTCCACTGTTGGCTCAATATATTCCTGGGTCAAAAGCCCCGCTTTATCTCTCTTATAGCGGCGCTTTACTTCCGCAAGAGCGCTTACGAGCCGTTCCACATCCTGCCTTCTGTCTCCTACGGAAATATAGGCAAGAATATTGCCAAAATCCCCAAACTCAATCTGGATGTCATACTCATCCCTTAAAATATCATATACTTCAATCCCCGCAAGCCCTATATCCAACGTATTGACGGAAAGCTTGGTCACGTCAAAGTCATAAATACTGCTGCCGTTTATCAGCTCTCTGGAGTACGCATAATAATCCCCGATCTGGTTGATTTCCGCTCTGGCATATTCTGCAAGCTCCACCACTCTTGCATATTCTTCCTTTCCACGAAGAGCCAGATTTCTTCTGGAAATATCAAGGCTGGATAATAACAGATAGGAACCGCTTGTTGTCTGGGTCAGATTAATGATCTGCCTTGCATAGCCTGCATTGATATTGGGTCCTGCCAGTAAAAAAGAGCTCTGTGTCAGGCTTCCTCCCGATTTATGCATACTGACCGCTGCCATATCCGCTCCTGCCTTCATGGCGGATATGGGAAGATTTTCCCCAAAATACAGATGGGTCCCATGAGCTTCATCCGCTAACACCTTCATGCCATGGCTGTGGGCAAGCTTTACAATAGCGGATAAGTCGGAACAAATCCCGTAATAAGTAGGATTATTTACTAAAACTGCCACTGCATCCGGATGGTCCAGAATCGCCTGCTCCACCTGGGCGGTTTCCATCCCCAGGGAAATTCCAAGGCGCTGGTTCACTTCCGGGTTTACATAAACCGGCTTTGCCCCGCACAATACAAGCGCATTGATGACGCTTCTATGTACATTCCTTGGAAGAATAATCTTATCGCCCCGTTTGCATACTGTCAGTACCATGCTCTGGACGGAGGAGGTTGTCCCGCCTACCATTAAAAAAGCTTCTGCAGCTCCAAAGGCTTCCGCCGCCAGCTTTTCCGCTTCCCTGATGACCGAAACCGGGTGGCAGAGATTGTCCAGAGGCTTCATGGAATTCACATCAAGCCCTACACATTGTTCTCCTAAAAGCCGCACCAGCTCCGGGTTCCCTCTTCCTCTTTTATGTCCGGGCACGTCAAAAGGCACTACCCGCATTTTGCGAAACCGTTCCAATGCCTCAAAAATCGGGGCATCCTTCTGAGAATATTGTCCCATGCTATCTATCTCCTTCATACCGTTGTTCACCGGTAAAAATTTCCATCATTTCTTTTTGCAGGCTTTTTTCAATCTCATGTCTTGTTTCCATAGGAAGCTCATCCACATCTGTCTTAAACAGATAATCCTGCAATTTTCGTTCCTTTAACATCATCTTTGTATGAAAGATATTGGCCTTTTCCAGGTTGATATCCACAATATCATATTTTTTCAATATCTCTTCATCAATATAGTTTTGAATAGAAGACATCTTGTGATCCATAAACAGCTTTTTCCCGGATACATCTCTTGTAAACCCCCGCACCCGGTAATCCATTGTGATAATATCTGAATCAAAAGAGCGAATCAGATAATCCAATGTGGAAAGAGGGGTAATCTTCCCACAGGTTTCCACATCAATATCCACCCGAAAAGTCGCCAGACAGTTTTCCGGATGGTATTCCGGATAGGTATGGACCGTTACATGACTTTTATCCAAATGGGCCACTATCGTATCTCCCATGGGCACCATAGAGTCCTCCGCAATAAGAATCGTCACGCTTGCCCCTTGAGGGTCATAATCCTGACGGGAAATATTTAAGATCTTTGCCCCGATCATTTCCACTACATCCACTAATATCTTCGTAAGGCGTTCCGAATTGTATTCCTGGTCGATATAAGAAATGTAATCCATCTGCTCAGCAAAAGTCTCCGCATAGCACACATCATATATATTAAAACTCAAAGATTTGGTCAGATTATTGAAACCGTATAATTTTAATTTACCTTCCATGGGAATCTTCCTTTCTGGCATCCTCTTATTTTGGAGGAATAAAAAACGCAGATAAATGGCTTTCACAACCTTTACCTGCGTTACGCTTCATCTGACAATTTTTTCAAAATTCATACGAAAATTTGGCATTTCCATGGATTCCGTATATGGTATTGAAGTAAAAACAGATTATGACCAGAGTCTATATAGCAAATATATTACTTTTACTACTCTTATTGACCGTTTCACAAGTTTTGTGCACTGCATGTACACGGGTTATGAAGTAACCAACTTATAAAATTTGAGCTTTTAACTCAATCAATAAGGAAACCAATGAACAAAATCTGTTTCCATACGTTTTTTAATATAACATAGGATGAGGGGTCTGTCAATGAATCAGGAAATTTTATTTTCTTGATTTTGCAAATGATTTTACATCAGTAACGATTCAGAGTGTTTTGTCAGGGAGGGACGAGGATTTGGATAAGAGGACGTGGGAGACGGCATGGCAGGGGATAGGATAGTCTTAGGGGCACGCTTTCGCTCTGCAAAGACGCAACGGTACTAACGCACCAAAGTACGGTGCGTAAGGACCGGCGCCTTTACTTTTCCCCGATCTTGTATCGGGGACTTTCCTTATAGGCCTCTAAGACTATCCTATCCCCTGCCATGCCGTCTCCCACTGTGTATCGAAAAAGCCATCTGTGGAAAAGCTTCGATATACTCGATATATAAAAATATAAAAGTAGGGGCTGAAGCAAAACAGGTCAAACCATTACATCAGTTGAACAGCCTTAATATCATGGAATTCTGATTCATCCGGCTTCTCAGCATCAGATTTTTGTATTGACCCAAAAGCTCCTGTTTCTTTTTCTCAGTAATTGCCTTGGGCATATCCAGGTCTTCTATACGGCTTCTGGCACTTAACTGCTCCAGCTTAGCCGAAGTATTATAGGAATAAGCATATTCCAAACGATTGGTTGAAACACCCAGATTGGTTCTTTTATCGGATATAGACTTCATGGCATTATCAATGGCATCCAGACTAAAGTCACCAGACGTCACATCAAAATCCGCAATGCCCAATGCTTCTAACGTGGAATTCACCATCCCGATTTTCATACCGGTTCCGTCAGGGCTAATCGCCAGTTCCAGATCTGCCATGCTTCCATCCAATAGCTTATACTTATTAAAGGTAGTATTTTTAGCTAATGACTGGATACCTTCCTTTAACTGATCGATTTCTGCCTGATACGTTTGCTTATCTGAGTCAGAGTTGGTGCCATTCATAGATTTCAGGGCAAGCTCACGAATTCTCTGCAGGGAATCCATAATGCCATCCAAAGCGCCATCCGCTACATTCAGTGCACTAATACCGTCCCTCGCATTTTGGGCGCCCACACCAAGACCTGTCTCTTCTTTTTCCATCTTTTTCCCAATGGCGAGCCCTGCCGCATCATCTGCCGCAGTATTAATCCTCTTTCCACTGGAAATATGCGAATACGAATCATAAATCCCACTACTTACAGACATAGTACTCATAGCCACACCTCCTTGTGTGAACCACTAAATCCGCTATTTATGATAATTATATTATATATTTTTTTCCATATATTACAACTGGTTTTGGAAAAAAGTTCGTGTTAAGTAATCATTGCACAAACAGGGCATGACATATCATTGTGATTCCACTGTCTGTATGCTATAATTTCAGTATCACTCATATCTAATCATTATTCCAACAGGTACATAATTCCAGGAGAAACGAAATGGTTTTAAAAATTAATTTAAAGCAGATAGGTGAGCGAAAGCAGAAAATCGCGCCTATTGATTTTGAATACCACCCTGTACCAAAAACGGTGCGGGAACTGATCATCCAGACCGTCACAAGCTACGTGGCTTCCTTCAATGAACGGATCCGTGAGGGGGAAAACAATGCAAAGCCCCTTTCCAGAAATCAAATAACCGATATGGCCCAAATTGGTAAAATTGCCTTCGGAATAAATTATGGCGGCAAAGAACAATCCTTACATAAAGCTGTTGAAAATGCACTGCAGTCCTTTGAGGATGGAATTTACCGCGTGTTTTTAAACAACAGCGAACTGGAAAACCTTGATGACAATATTTATTTAAAGGAAAACGATTCGCTTACATTCATAAAGCTCACAATGCTTGCAGGGAGGATGTGGTAACATGAAAAAACTCACAAATGAAGAAC
>CAMWWJ010000038.1 GCA_947177925.1 uncultured Lachnospiraceae bacterium | reverse complement strand
CAGTAGATGAGATACTGCTGGATTGATGTAAGTGTTCCAAAAGTTATGCACACAGAATACAGAAAAGAGAAGGAAAAAATGGATCTATTTGATTATATGCGGCAGAACAAACTGGAAAAGGAATCACCGTTGGCGGCAAAGCTGCGCCCTACCACACTGGAAGAGGTAGTTGGGCAAAAGCACATACTGGATAAGGACAAGCTGCTTTATCGGGCAATCAAGGCGGATAAAATAAGCTCTATCATCTTTTACGGTCCTCCCGGCACCGGAAAGACTACACTTGCAAAGGTAATTGCCAATACCACAAGTGCGGAGTTTAAGCAGATTAATGCTACTGTTGCAGGAAAAAAGGATATGGAGGAAATTATCAATACCGCCAAGGAAACATTGGGTATGTATGGGAAGAAGACGATTCTTTTTATTGATGAGATTCATCGTTTTAACAAGGGACAGCAGGACTATCTGCTTCCTTTCGTAGAAGACGGGACCATCGTGCTCATTGGCGCCACTACGGAAAATCCTTATTTTGAAGTGAACGGGGCTTTGATTTCCAGATCCATCGTATTTGAGCTGAGGCCTCTTTCCAAAGAAGATATTAAGGAACTGCTGATCCGGGCAGTGAATGATTCGGAGAAGGGCATGGGTGCCTACGAAGGGGTCATTGAGGAGGAAGCGCTGGAATTTCTTGCGGATATGGCTGGGGGAGATGCCAGGCATGCGTTAAATGCCATTGAGCTGGGGCTTATGACAACAGAACGGTCAGAGGACGGTAAAATCCATATTACCCTTGAGGTAGCAAGTGAATGTATACAAAAGAGGGCAGTTCGATATGATAAAGGAGGAGATAATCATTATGACACGATTTCCGCCTTTATTAAAAGCATGAGAGGTTCGGATCCGGATGCTGCTGTTTATTATCTGGCAAAAATGCTTTATGCAGGAGAGAGTGTGACTTTTATCTCCAGAAGAATTATGATTTGTGCCGCAGAGGATGTGGGCAATGCAGACCCTAATGCATTGCAGATGGCAGTCAGTGCGGCTTTGGCAGTGGAACGGGTTGGCATGCCGGAGGCACAGATCATTTTATCCCAGGCGGTTTCCTATGTGGCATGTGCTCCAAAAAGCAATGCTGCCAGTGAGGCCATTTTTCAGGCAATGTCAACCGTAAAGGAAACCGGAAGCCTTCCTGTTCCTGTTCATTTACAGGATGCCCATTATAAAGGGGCGGCAAAGCTGGGACATGGAACCGGCTATAAATATGCCCATGATTATGAGAATCATTATGTAAACCAACAATACCTGCCCTATGAATTAAACGGAAAGGAATTTTATAAGCCCAGCGGCAATGGCTATGAAAAGAAAATCAAAGAGCATATGCGCTGGCTGAAGGAAAGTGGAAAACATGAAGCCAAGTAAAAAAAGAGCAAGGAAAATACACAAGGACCACCGGCTTATTATTGTATCCTTAGATGCGGTTGGAAGTGAGGACCTGGCATTTTTAAAAACTCTTCCTAATTTTAAAAGTCTTTATGAAGATGCGGCGGTGTGTGAGCATGTGGAAAGTGTCTGCCCATCCATTACTTATCCGGCACATACCTCCATCGTTACGGGGAAAAAGCCCATTCATCACGGTGTGTTCAATAATACGCTTGTGCAGCCAAAGCGGCCTGCACCGGACTGGATGTGGCAGAGAAAGTACGTAAAAGGCACCACCCTTTATGATGAAGCAATTAAAAAAGGCTACAAAACGGCAGCCCTGTTATGGCCGGTCACTGCCAGAAGCAGGATACATTATAATCTGCCGGAGGTACTTGCCAATCGCCCGTGGCAGAATCAGATCATGGTCTCCGCATTCAATGGAACTATGTCCTATGAGCTTGCCCTTTTGAAACGGTTCGGACACTTAAGGGATGGAGTCAGACAGCCGGCTCTGGATAATTTTGTACACCAGTCCGCCCTGTATACGATCAAAAACTATCGTCCTGATATGATGCTGATTCATTATACAGATGTGGACACCAACCGGCATATTTATGGAGTACATCACCAAAAGGCAAGGGCAGCTCTCGGACGCCATGATCAACGATTGGGGGAATTGTTCACTGCCCTGGAAGAGACAGGAGATATGGATAAGACTACGCTGGTTGTATTGGGAGACCACTATCAGATGGATGTGGAGCGGGTTGTTTATTTCAATTACTTATTCAAAGAGCAGGGATTTTTAAAAACGAAAGGACAAAAAATCACGGACTATCAGTTCCTGGCTAAAAACTGTGACGGTACCTGTTATATTTATGCCAATGAGAAAAAAAGACCGAATAAAGAGGCTTATGAAAAACTGACAGCCTTGTTAGAAAAATGTAAAACCCAGGAAATATATGGAATTGAAAGAATATATACGGGCAGGGAAGCGGGAGAAAAGGGAGCCGATGACAGATGCGTCTATTTTATAGAAGCCAAAAAGGGAGTTTATTATCTGGATGAATTCGAAGCATTGACTTTGTCAGTCAAGGATGTGAAGAAAGGAAAGATGAGAGGCAGTCATGGATATTTGCCGGAAAAAGAAGGGTATCAAACCTTCTTTCTGGCAAAGGGCTATGGAATTAGGGAGAATGTTTCCATTCCCCATATGTATCTGTGGGATGAAGGTGTTACTTTGGCAAAGCTTTTGCAGGTAGACTTGGGAGAAGTGGACGGCAGAGTAGTAAAGGAGATTTTAAAATAATTGTTCTGTCAAATACTTGTAAATTTCCTGGTTCTTTTTCTGCCAGTTATCACAAATGGAGGAAGCCATTTCCTCGAAGGGCACAGATAAGGTTATGTCAACCAAGTCCGTGTTCTTTTCTTTTGCGGACAAATGTGCCGCATATTCCCCGTTAGAGGTGCGGTAATATTCGGAGGTAATGGAAACTTCATTGCGAAGCGCAAGGGAGTTTTCCTTTAAATAGATCCGGATATCTTCCTTAATGGCATTTGAAATCCGGTTCTGGAAAAAGGATAAGGTATTTGCGCCTTCCTCCGTAATATGGAGCTGGGTACGGTTTCCTATCGTAGTGGCAATGACCATTCCCGAATCGGTCAATTCGGAAATGGCCTGTTGAAGAGTAAGAAAATTCGTATATTCTTTTTCTAAGATAAAGTCGCTGATTTGTGCTTTGGTAAGGGGAAAATTTACCCGTTCCAGCATATAAAGCACGATCAGCTTGTATAAGGTCAATGGTTCCTGGGTCATATGGAAAACTCCTTTCCCTGATAAGCATGTTCCAGTTTCATTTTTTTGTGGAGAGAGTTCAGCACATCTCTCTTATTTAAGCTCCATAAGGGAGCGAGCAGAAGCTCCTTTGGACCGTCTCCGGTAACCCGGTGTACGGTAATCTCAGGAGACAAATGAATAATGGCACTTGTAAGTATATGTAAATACTCTTCTTTGGACAAGGGGTGGATACGGCCAAGCAGGTATTCCTCTGCCAAATCCGTATGCTTTAAAATATGAAGAAGCTGTAATTTTACTCCAAAGACTGCCTGGCGGTTTACATAATCTATGCTCTCCAATACCTGTCTGGCCCCTTCCCCGGGAAGGCCGATGATCAGATGGAGAATTATTGGAATGGATAGGGCATGAAGCTTCTTTATGGCTTCCGTACAGACTGAAAGGGGATAGCCTCTTCGGATATAAGCAGCAGTTCTTTCGGAAACTGTCTGCAGCCCAAGTTCCACCCATATGAACTTGTGAGGGAATTCTTTTTTCAGCATGGAAAAAAGAAAAAGAACCTCTTCCCCCAGACAGTCCGGTCTTGTGGCAATGGAAATCCCAACGATACAGGGATGAAGCAGCGCTTCCCGATAAAGTTTTTCCAGTTTGGAAACAGGTCCATAGGTATTGGTATATGCCTGAAAATAGGCAATGAAGCTGTTTCCGGTTTTCTTTTCATGAAAAAGAGACAGACCGGCTGTAATCTGCTGGTCAATGCTAAGTCCCTGAGCAGGAACAGCAAATTCGCCGCTGCCTCCTTTGCTGCAAAAGATGCATCCTCCGGTAGCAAGGGTACCGTCCCGATTAGGGCAGGTAAATCCTCCGTCTAATGCAATCTTATATATTTTCTCCCCGTAAACATTTTTTAAATAATCGGAAAGGGTGTAATAAGGCTTCATGCTATTTTATGTGGCTTTTTACAGCTTCAGCAACAACCTCTGCAACCTTTGGATTGAAGGCTTCAGGCATAATATTGTCTTCATTTAACTCGTCTTCCGGCACCAGACCTGCAATGGCAAGGGCAGCGGCCAATTTCATTTCCTCGGTAATCTGGGTAGCGCGACCTTCTAAAGCCCCTTTGAAAATACCAGGGAAGGCAACCACATTATTTACCTGATTTGGAAAATCAGAACGTCCTGTGCCTACTACCTTTGCTCCGGCAGCCTTTGCTGCATCCGGCATGATTTCAGGAACCGGATTTGCCATAGCAAATAAAATGGAATCCTTTGCCATGGAAGCGACCATTTCGGGTGAAACAATGTCCGGTGCGGAAACGCCCACGAAAATATCCGCATTCTTTAAAGCATCCGCCAAAGAGCCGGTTTCATTATTGGGGTTGGTGACCTCTGTCATTTTCTGCTGCATCCAGTTTAAGCCTTCGGTTTCTTTGGAAATAATTCCGACCTTGTCACACATGATCACATTTTTGAAACCATAAGTGAGAAGCAGCTTTGTAATGGCAACACCGGCGCTTCCGGCACCATTTACTACAACCTTGCAGCTTTCCTTTTCTTTTCCTACCACCTTTAAAGCATTGATGATACCGGCTAACACCACGATAGCAGTTCCATGCTGGTCATCATGAAATACGGGAATATCCAGCATTTCCTTTAACCGTTCCTCGATTTCAAAGCATCTGGGAGCGCTGATATCCTCTAAGTTGATTCCACCGTAGGAAGGAGCCAGATAGGAAACCGTTTTGATGATTTCCTCCGTATCCTGTGTATCGAGGCAGATGGGGACCGCATTGACTCCGCCGAATTCTTTAAACAACACTGCCTTTCCTTCCATGACCGGCATGGCGGCTAAAGGCCCGATATTACCAAGGCCCAATACGGCGCTTCCATCGGAAATAACCGCAACAGTGTTGGATTTCATAGTATATGTATAGGCAGCTTCCGGGTTCTTTGCAATTACCTTACAGGGTTCCGCAACACCGGGAGTATACGCAAGTGACAGATCCTCTCTTGATTTTACAGGTGTTTTAGAAACGGTTTCCAATTTGCCGTTCCATTCTTCATGAAGCTTTAGCGCTTTTTCATTTACTGTCATTCTATAAATCCTCTCCTTATCCAAATTTGTATTCCGTCTAATATCTTATAATATTTGCTCTTTGATTGCAAGAAGGTAACAGTTCAGCCCGCAGCTTTCTTCACAGGCACCGGGACGGGCTCTTGGCAGAAAGCTGCGGGCTGAACTGTTACGCAAGAAGGGTTAGTTCCAAAAAATTCTTTGCTATTTTCCAAGCCATGCTGTATACTAATATCTGTATCTTGGACAATCGAGTACTATCTACAAGAGATTCCCACAATAAGCAATCAATAAAAAGCAATTTACAAAAAGATGAAAAGATTGAGTCATAAAAGTCGAAATTTTACATAAAACGGTTCTGCTAAAGTGCACCTGTCTTTAGCGGAAAATAAGGAAAAGCAATGGACGGGCACGTCATTTTTATGAGACGGCAGAATGCATGGAGAGGAGAAAGTATGAGAGAAAAGTATGAATCACTGGCTTTAGCGGATTTAAAGGAAATTGCCAAAAGCCGGGGGATCAAAGGGATTTCCGGAATGAAGAAGGCGGACGTTGTGGAGGCAATGCTTGCGGAGGATGAAAAGGAGAAGGAAGCGGAGAAAAGAAAAGCGGCGGAAAAGCAACCTGAAAAGCAGCCTGAAAAGCCAGCGGTCAAAAGCGGTTCCGATGCTGTAAATACGGAGTTGGACAGCGGCATTACGGTAAAAGGAATTTTAGAGGTCATGCCGGATGGTTTTGGATTTATCCGGTCAGCCAATTATCTGCCGGGAGACAGTGATGTGTACGTGGCACCCAGCCAGATCCGCAGATTTGGAATGAAGACAGGAGATATCATTGAAGGCAATACAAGGATTAAGACCCAGGCGGAAAAATTCAGTGCATTATTATATGTAAAATCCATCAATGATTACCATCCTTCCGTAATTGAGACCCGCCACAATTTTGAAGATATGACGCCGATTTTCCCCAATGAACGGCTGAAGCTGGAACGGCCGGGGGCTTCCGTGGCTATGCGTATCGTGGATTTGATCAGCCCTGTTGGTAAAGGACAGAGAGGAATGATTGTTTCCCCGCCAAAGGCAGGTAAGACCACCCTGTTAAAAGAGGTGGCAAAGTCAGTTAAGGTAAATAATCCCAATATGCATATGATCATCCTTCTGATTGATGAACGTCCGGAAGAGGTAACCGATATCAGAGAGGCTATTGAAGGTCCCAATGTGGAAGTCATCTATTCTACATTTGACGAATTGCCGGAGCATCATAAAAGGGTGTCGGAAATGGTAATTGAGCGGGCAAAGCGCCTTGTAGAGCATAAAAAGGATGTTATGATCCTGTTAGACAGCATTACCCGTCTTACAAGAGCATATAACCAGGTAGTACCGCCAAGCGGACGGACCTTATCAGGCGGACTTGATCCTTCTGCACTTCATATGCCAAAGCGTATTTTCGGTGCGGCAAGGAATATGAGAGAGGGCGGAAGCCTGACGATTCTGGCGACAGCGCTGGTAGATACCGGTTCAAAGATGGATGATGTAGTATATGAAGAATTTAAGGGAACCGGCAACATGGAGCTGGTTCTTGACAGAAAGCTTTCTGAAAAGAGAGTGTTTCCGGCCCTTGACATACCAAAATCCGGTACAAGGAGAGAGGATCTTCTGCTTATGCCGGAAGAGATGGAAGCCGTGAACATCATGAGAAAAGCTTTAAATGGAATGAAATCCGACGAGGCGGTAGAAAAAATATTGGATATGTTCGTTAGGACAAGAAACAACGGTGAGCTTGTGCAGATGGTTAAGAAAATAAAATTTATTTAAGAACTGTTTAGGTAGCGGAGGAAACATGGACAAGATAGGGAAAGCTCTTTGGAACGCCTTATTGGCAGTCATGGAGTTTGTCATAAAAAAAGTGCTTGGAATCGAACTGACGGAAAAGCAATGGGAAAATTTCCTGCAGTTTGTCAAGTTTGGACTGGTAGGGGTTTCCAATACGGTGATTGCCTATGTGGTCTATGTGCTTGTTCTTCAGTTAAAGGTGCATTTTCGGGAACAGGAGTGGTCTTAGCCAATATACTGCTTGTGTTATGGGTGGAAATCATACATCTGCCAAAGGAAATCGCACCAATTATTAACCTGCTAATTACAATACCCCTTAACTTTCTGTTAAATAAGTTTTGGGCATTTCGCAAAAAAAGTGTAAAAAAAGAAGAGAAAAGAAAAAATTAGCTATTGCATAACTGAAAAACCTATGATATACTTAAAAAGCTGTTTATGTAAAACGAAGAAAGAGCTTCATTGTAAATCGGTGTGGATAGGGATTTACAGCGGGAAGCTATCATAGAGAGGTGAAAGAGATGAAAGAAGGAATCCATCCAGAGTACTATCAAGCAACTGTAACCTGCAACTGTGGCAACACATTTGTAACCGGTTCCACCAAGGAAGATATTCACGTTGAAATCTGTTCTAAATGTCATTCATTCTACACAGGTCAACAGAAGTCTGCCAGAGCCGATGGTCGTATTGATAAGTTCAATAAAAAATACGGTGTTACAAGCAAATAGTTTGATTTTAAGAAGGTTGAGGCTTTTGTCTCAACCTTATTTTTCGTAGTGTCAGAGTTTGGCATATAGTAGAACCATGGAAAGGTTTAAACATTATGAGCGAAAAAAAGAACACAAGATATTCCGGAATCGGCGGTCAGGCGGTTTTAGAAGGCGTCATGATGAAAAATAAAGAGAAATATGCAGTGGCAGTGAGAAAGCCGGACGGTAAGATTGACGTGAAGGTGGAAGAGCACAAAGGACTGGGAGAGGGCGGCAGATGGAAAAAGCTTCCCTTTATCAGAGGCGTTTTTAATTTCGTAGATTCTTTGGTGTTGGGGACAAAATGCCTGACTTATTCCGCTTCCTTTTACGAGGAAGAGGAAGATGTAAAGGAAGAGTCCAAGTTCGATCAGGCCATGTATAAAGTATTTGGCGGCAGGGCAGAAGACGTTGTAATGGGCGCAACCGTATGTTTTTCCGTCATTATGGCAGTGCTGATCTTTATGGTGCTTCCGTATTTTCTTACGGAGCTGTTGGGGAGAGTGGTAGTAAATGATACGTTGCTGGCTTTATTTGAAGCCATTATCCGGGTGCTGATCTTCCTGTTATATGTAGTATTGATTTCTCTTATGAAGGATATTCAGAGAGTTTATATGTACCATGGTGCAGAGCATAAATGTATTAACTGCGTGGAGCGTGGCAGGGAACTGAATGTGGAAAACGTCATGAAAAGCTCCAGACAGCATAAACGGTGCGGCACCAGCTTTTTGTTGTTTGTCATTGTAGTCAGCGCTGTATTGTTTTTCTTTATCAGGGTGGATAATCCGGTGATGAAGCTGCTGCTGCGGCTTTTGCTTCTGCCGGTAATAGCAGGGATTTCCTATGAACTGATTCGTCTGGCGGGAAAATACGATAATGCCATTACGGCTGTTTTTTCTTATCCGGGAATGCTTTTACAGAAACTGACTACTAGAGAGCCGGATGAACAAATGGTGGAGGTTGCCATTGCTTCCGTGGAAGCAGTCTTTGACTGGAAGGCATACTTTAAAGAGGCATTCGATTATGATGTGGACAGTGCGGAAGAAGTCAGGGAAGCCTTAAAAGAAGCTGATGAGCAGGAGGAAGTAAAGGAGTAATCCATGACATATAAGGAAGTATATGAAATGGGAAAAGCTTCTCTGAAGCAGGCAGGTGTGGAAGAGGCCGCCCTGGATGCCAGAATATTGCTGGAATTCGTCTGCGGCACCAATCGAAATGATTTGCTTGCTCATGGGGAAGAACCGGTATCCCATGAGAAAAATGAAACTTATGTAAACTGTATTGCCAGAAGGGCAGAGCATATTCCGTTGCAGCATATTACGGGCAGTCAGGAGTTTATGGGACTTTCCTTTCAGGTAAATGACAAGGTTCTGATACCAAGACAGGATACGGAGCTTCTGGTAGAGGAAGTTATGCTTCATCTTCATGACGGCATGAGCATTTTGGATATATGTACCGGTTCCGGCTGTATTCTGCTAAGCCTTTTGCACTATTCCAATGACTGCCGGGGCATCGGAATGGATATTTCGAAAGAGGCGCTTTTGGTAGCGCAGCAGAATTGTAAAAACCTGAAGCTGGAAGCAGAATTTTTGGAAAGCGATTTGTTTTCGGCATTTGAACCGGATAAAGCCGGCGGAAAGCAGGAAAAATTTGATATCATCGTGTCCAATCCCCCCTATATAGAAACAGAAATCGTGGAAACTCTGGCAGCAGAAGTGAAAGACCATGAGCCTGGGATTGCTCTGGACGGGGGAAAAGATGGTTTGGACTTTTACAGGAAAATAGCAAAAGAAGCCGGGAACTATTTGAACCGGGGCGGAATGTTATTTTTTGAAATCGGTTATAATCAGGGAGAAGCGGTAACGAAGCTTTTAGAGAAGTCCGGATTTAGGGACGTACAGTTAAAAAAAGACTATGCAGGTCTGGACCGGGTAGTTTTTGGAACTTTTTTGGAGGAGAAACATGTTTGACAGGTTAGAAGATTTATTGATTCGTTTTGAAGAGCTGATGGGAGAGTTGAATGAGCCGGATGTGGCCAACAACCAGGAAAGATTTCGTAAGCTCATGAAGGAGCAGAGCGATTTGACCCCCATTGTGGAAGCTTATAAGGAATATAAGAAGTGCAAGGGGGACATTGAAGATTCCCTTTCCATGTTAGAGGAAGAATCCGACGAAGACATGCGGGAGATGTTAAAGGATGAATTAAATGAAGCAAAAAAGCGGGTTGAGGAGTTAGAGCAGGAATTAAAAATCCTTCTTCTTCCAAAAGATCCTAATGATGATAAAAACGTTATCGTGGAAATCCGCGCCGGGGCAGGCGGGGACGAGGCCGCTTTATTTGCAGCAGAAATGTACCGTTTATATGTGCATTATGCAGAAAAGCAGCGGTGGAAGGTAGAAACTATGAATGTGGATGAAATCGGCATCGGGGGCATGAAGGAAGTAAACTTTATGATTTCCGGAAACGGAGCCTATTCCAAGCTGAAATATGAAAGCGGTGTTCATCGTGTCCAGAGGGTGCCGGAAACAGAAAGCGGCGGGCGTATCCATACTTCCACTATTACGGTTGCGGTTATGCCGGAGGTAGAGGATGTGGATGTTGTCATTGATGATAAGGATATCCGTATTGACGTTATGCGTGCTTCCGGAAACGGAGGACAATGTGTCAATACAACGGATTCTGCTGTGCGGCTTACCCATTATCCTACCGGAATCGTGGTGTACAGCCAGACGGAAAAATCCCAGCTTCAGAATAAGGCAAAGGCATTTGCCCTGCTTCGTGCAAAGCTGTACGATATTGAACAGCAGAAGCAGCATGATGCGGAGGCGGAGCTGAGAAGAAGCCAGATCGGTACAGGAGACCGTTCGGAGAAGATCCGTACTTATAATTTCCCTCAGGGACGTGTGACGGATCATAGGATCAAGCTTACGCTTTATAAGATTGATTCGATTATGAATGGGGATATTGAGGAGCTGTTGGATAGTCTGATTGCGGCGGATCAGGCGGCGAAGCTGGCGAAGATGAATGAGAATTAGGGAAGTGCCCGGCATTGGTATTATTACCAATGCCGGGCACTTATTTAAATATTCTTCACAGGACGTAATTCTATATATCCTCTGGTGCCGATAGGTTCTAATTGTATACGGGGATTTTCAGTATCCCAGCAATAGCCTAATGTTTGAGGATTATACTTTTCTATTGCGCTCCAGACTTGTTGTATTGCTTCTCCAAAATCAGCCTCTTCAAAAGGTTCACCTTGAAACATCATGTATTTACAACAGGGAAGTTCAATGATATCAAAGCCTTCCGGCACCTCCCCTGAGTAGTCCATGGATATTTCTACACCCTGCACGTATTCGGAGGTATTTGGAAGGATATATTTATGTGGCAGCCATAAGCACACTGGTTCTCCGTTAATAGATTTGATACTGCTCAACAATCCCCACACATCACAACCTGTCTCTTCACAATATTTCCAATAATCCTTTGCTTCCCTGCCCCGTTTGATTATTACTTTTCGTGCAGGTTTTTCAATTACCTGAATAAAAACATTTTTCACATTTTCCATAGCTGTATCATTCCTTTTCTTTAAATAATTTACTCCATAAGGCTTGAAAAGATAAATCGGTACTGGACAAACAGAATATTCATAGGGATTGCAGCCAAATTCACGATAAAATGCTCTTTGGTAACCATCCACACTTTCAAAACCGGCCTCAAATGCAACATCTATGATTTTTACATCTTCATCTCTTAATCTTAATGCTGATTTTGATAATCGAAGTCTCCTGATATATACAGAAGGTGTCATATTCAGTAACTGAACAAACAGCCGATAAGAATACCATGGAGAATACATGGACACTTTTGCCAAATCAGTCATAGTAATATTAGTAGTAAGATTCATATGAATATAGTTCTGCATTCTTTGAACAGCTTCTATATGTTCTTCCAATTTACCCACCGCCTTATGAAAATAGAATACAGCATATGCAAAAAAGATTCTCGACTTTATTTGCTATATATGAAATTAATCGCTGCCTCGTCCTTATCATTTCTGTGAACCTCCGTAAAATGAGAGTCTGCTACTTTGAGCGATAAAAATATTTTAGCATTGTATACTGTTTACCGCAACTAAGGCATGATTTTTCAACTTCCAATACAGATGACTTCGTATGCGGAGTATGTTAAAATAAGGTAGTGTTCATTAGCGTAAAATAGACTATAAAAGGAGTTGGACAAACAAATGCAACAACGAAAGCATTACATAGACAACCTAAGAAGCCTGGCAATATTGCTGCTTTTCCCGTTCCATGCCGCACAAATATGGAGCGGCGGCGAATATAGCGGATTTTATGTCTGGTCCCATACGAATAATGTTCTGTATGCCTTTTCCACTGCCGTATATCCATGGTATATGACCCTTCTTTTTACCCTTGCCGGAATGAGCAGCAAATATTCTCTGCAAAAAAGGACAAATAAACAGTTTATCGCAGAACGTGTGAAAAAGCTCATAATTCCCTTTTTATTTGGCCTGTTTGTTCTTGTGCCCGCCATGACATATACGGGAGAAGTTTATTTTAACGGCTATAGCGGCACATATTTGGGACAGTACCGCTTATTCTTTTCAAAAGTAAGTGACCTGACCGGCTATAAAGGAGGATTTACTCCTGCCCATCTTTGGTTTTTATTATATTTGTTTCTTATTTCGCTTTTGTCCCTTTTTGTGGTGCGCATTCAACAGAAATGGATAAAAGAGCTGGGGGTGAAACGGATTCCATATTGGGCGCTGGTGCTTTTGTTTATTCCGGAATGGCTCATGCTGTATGTACTCAATATTGGCGGCAAAAGCATAGGACAATTTTTCTTTTTATATATGGTGGGGTATTTTATTTTATCCAAAGAGGATATGGAGCAAAAGGTAAGAAACTATCGTTTTGTGAGCCTGATTCTTGCGCTGCTGTCAGGAACTGTCTATACGTATCTCTACTGCTTTGCGCAACTGCGCAATGAACTTGGAACAGGATTATATGTATTCTTTGGCTGGACGGGAATTCTTACCCTGCTGGGATTCGGACAGACGATTCTAAATGTCCAAAATCAAATAAGCGGCTATTTTGCCCGGGCTTCTTATCCTGTTTATATTATGCACCAGACTGTGCTGGTAATTGCTGGATACTGGATATTGAAGCTTCCTGTGGGCATTTGGGGGCAGTATTCCCTGATTATCATTATTTCATTTATCATTACGATTCTTCTCTACGAAATCATAAAAAGAATTCCGTATATTCGAGGGTTAGTGGGAATTAGCAAATGAAAAATATCAACTGGAAACAGTGAATGCAAAATTATAAATGGAAAACAAAAAATGCCTGCCGTCCAAATCATATAAGGATAGCAGGCGCTTTATTTATAGGCTGACCGGCATATTATGCATGGGACAAAACAGGAAACATTCGTTTTTCCTGCTCAATGCACTGCAGATCTTCTCCTAAAATAAATAATGTACAATCTTCTTCTTTACGTTCCCTTACAAGAAACAGTTCTTTTTGTACTGGTGAAAATCCAAGCACCATTTCATCCACATGTTCTCCAAAGGATTTAGAGAGACGTATCATGTCCGCCTGTTGTTTTCCGAAAATCTGATGAATGAGCAATGTGTTCTTATTTGTTTCGGCAATGACATAAATATCCACTTCTGGAAGATAAAAAATGTGTTCATCATATCCGAAAGCCATCCAGAACTGATATAATCCAAGATTCCTGTTCATATACATGGCATCATTTCTGTTTGGAATTTCAGGGCTGATGAAATAATCCTGAATTACAGAATAAAGCCGCAGGCAGTTTTTTTCGTCTGTCATATCCACTTTCTCCGTGAGGTAGGGTGCAATTTTTTCCTGTTCTTTGCACTGCATATAATACTCATATTCTTTTGCGGGTTTAAATCCAAATTTGGGATAATAACTTAGGCCCTCATCATTTGCAAATAGATAGATACCATCTGCTTTTTCTGCATACTCATCCAGAATATGCTCCATAATTTCACGATTCAGCCCCTGGTTACGATAAGCCGAATCTGTCATGACAGTTCCAAGCTGGATATAATTTTTTTCGACTCCCCCTATATCAAACTGCATTAGATTTACAGATATATTGGAGATTACCTTCTCTCCATCCAATAATACATGTGGAATATAACATTCCCCCCAATGCCCTCTGGCATACCACGAGGAAAAGTCAAAGCCGAATGTGCTGCGGGTCAGTTCGTTGAAGGATTCCCGCAAAATGTGGTTATTTTTTACTGTTGTGGAATAGCTGTATTTCATTTTCCGTGCTCCTTTCCTGTTTGTATTAAGACTATCAGATTGAGAGAGCTTATGGAACCTCAAGTTTTATTATAAGGAAAGATGAGCTGGAAGGTTTTTGTCTCCATGTTTCCAAGGTCCATTTACATAAAAAATAACAGAAAGCGCCATGGCAATCGTCCACCCAACCGGCCATGCACACCAGATTCCTATATATCCCATATGCTTTGCAAGCACCAGGGCAAGCGCCACTCGCAAAATTAAATCGGTAAAGGTGGCAGCCATGAAATGCTTCATCAATCCGGCTCCCCGAAGAATGCCGTCTGCAGCAAGTTTTACAGAAGCAATAAAATAAAAGGGCGCTACAATATACAGAAACTGCATACCGGATGACAATGCCAAAGGGGAGGGCTTATTGATAAAAAATAGTATCAATGCCTTGGTCGCCAAGAGATATAATAGCACAATGGGTACACAAAGCAGCCATACCATTTTGATTCCTGCCCGAAAGCCATCCTTGATTCTTGATAAAAGTCCTGCACCTATATTTTGTGCCGTATAATTGGAAATTCCGTTTCCCAATGTGGTAAAGGAAGTGATGACAAGATTGTTTAATTTAACAGCCGCAGAATATCCGGCAGTAACGCCGACCCCGCAGTCATTGATGACACTTTGGATGATGATATTTCCAATGGAAATAAAACTTTGCTGTAAAATGCTGGGGATGGCAATTGACGCAATTTTCCTAAATGCAGGAAAAGAATAAAGCTGTATTTTTCCATCTGTTGGTATGGCAGCCAGTCTTTTCAGGACCACGATAACAGCTAGCACGCAACTGACACCCTGGCATAGAAAGGTAGCCCAGGCAACTCCGGCAACCCCCATATGGAATGTGGCTACAAATAAAATATCTATCAAAATATTAGAGGTGGAAGAAGTGGCAAGAAACAGAAATGGTGTCTTGGAATCCCCAAGAGCCGAGAAGATTCCTGTTGCAATATTATAAAAAAAGAGAAAGGGAAGCCCCCAGATGTAAATATCCAGATATAGTCTGGAATCTGCAAGGATTTCTTCCTGCGTATGTATCAGGGTAAGGAGATTGCCGCAGCATAAAATGCCAAATAGCATCAATACCCCGCAAAGTACCCCGCTTGAAATCATTGCGGTATATACAGAGGTTTTCATATCTTTATATTTCTTTGCTCCAAATAACTGGGCTACGATGACAGAACAGCCTATATTGCACCCAAAGGCAAATGCTATAAAAATCAGAGTGATTTCATAGCTGTTCCCAACTGCCGCAAGAGCATTTTCCCCTATGAACTTTCCGGCAACCAGACTGTCTGCAATGTTATAGAGCTGCTGGAACAAAATGCTTCCAAACAGCGGCAGGCAGAATTTCCACAATACAGTTTCCGGTTTTCCTACAGTTAAGTCTTTATTCATATTACCAATCC
>CAMWWJ010000037.1 GCA_947177925.1 uncultured Lachnospiraceae bacterium | reverse complement strand
GTGTTTTTTCTCTTGGAATTTCAGGGTTGCATTGCTGTTTGTTTGTCAAGGTACTATTATCGGCACATTCGTGCCAACGGAGAAGGAGGGATTTGAACCCTCGCGCCGCTATTAACGACCTACTCCCTTTCCAGGGGAGCCCCTTCAGCCTCTTGGGTACTTCTCCAACTTAAAGCTAACTAGAAATAAACCTAATATATAATATAATTGTCACTCTTTCATTTCAAACAGAGATTTCATCAAAGGGGAAGTGTAAACTTCGAACGGAGAGGGTGGGATTCGAACCCACGCGCCCTCTCGGACAAACGGTTTTCAAGACCGCCTCGTTATGACCACTTCGATACCTCTCCATAACGCTTTGAATTACTTCCTTTTTGTCAGCGCAAGGATTATTTTAGCAAAGATACCTTTCTGTGTCAACATATTTTTTCAACTTTTTCAATTTTCTTTTTTCTTCGCTATTTCTTTCCTTTCATCTGCCTTTTCTGTCAAAAAAGCTTCCGCTATTTTTAAGTCTTCCGGTGTGGTAATCTTAATATTCTCATAAGAGCCTTCCACCAGCTTTACCCGCTCTCCGGTAAAGGTTTCCACTACCATGGCATCATCCGTAATGGTAATTCCTTTTTCCTTCAGACCGTCCTCGTTCTTCATAAGTTGTTCATAAGCTTCCTTTATAAACGGAAAGGAGAATGCCTGTGGTGTCTGCACAGTCCATACCAGTCTTCGTTCTGGAGTTGTCTTTGCATACCCGTCTGCATCCGCGATTTTAATTGTATCTTTTACCGGCATGCCTGCCACACATGCTCTGGAACGTTTCACTTCCTCATATGTCCGTACAATGATTTCATTTGTGATAAAAGGTCTTGCGCCATCATGGATAAAAACATATTTACATTCCGGTATATGTTTTGAAACCGCTTCCAGCCCCTGAAAGACAGAATGATATCTTTCCCTGCCCCCCGAAACGATTGCAGCGATTTTCTTTAATCCATAAGCTTCTATAATTTCCTTCCTGCAATACTCTTCTTCCCCTTCTTGGGTTACAAGAATGACAGAATCTATAAGGCTGTCTTCAAAAGCTTTCAGTGTATAATAAAGCACAGGTCTATCTTTTAAAAGCAGATATTGTTTTGCCACCTTGCTTTCCATTCGTTTTCCCTGACCAGCCGCCAGCACGATTGCCACTGTATTCATTTTGTGTACCTTCTCTTTTTATTTCTATTCACAACACTTCCCCGATTTTACATCGGGGACTTACCTTACTTCCCCGATTTTACATCGGGGACTTACCTTATTGCCTTTACCGGAAAAAAGTTCTGACACAGGCCCGGCTTCAGCCTATTTCCCCAAAAAATAAATCCCTACCGCTCACCAAGCTTCAGATTCGGCACCGCATTCAAATCAAATCCGCTGCGTTCTCCTTTTATGTACTCATAATAAGCGGCAGCCCCTATCATGGCTGCATTATCCGTACATAAAATAGGGGAAGGATAGTAAAATTCGATTTTTCTTTTATCACATTCCTTTTGAAATCTTTCCCTTAAGGCGGAATTAGATGCAACGCCTCCTGCAATCGCCAGCTTTTTAAAACCATATTCTTCTACTGCACGAAGCGCATGTTCCACCAGTACATCAATCACCGCTTTTTGAAAGGAGGCGGCTACATCTGCCTTATTTACTTGTTCCCCTTTCATTTCACAGGAATTTAAATAATTCAACACTGCCGATTTTAAACCACTGAAGCTGAAGTCATACTCCGCATTTTCCACTTTTGCCCTTGGAAACGCAATGGCATTCGGGTCTCCCTCTTTTGACAGCTTATCAATTTTAGGACCTCCCGGATAACCCAGGCCAATGGCTCTTGCCACCTTGTCAAAGGCTTCCCCTGCCGCATCGTCTCTGGTCCGTCCTACAATTTCATATTCTCCATAAGCTTTTACAATGACCAGATGTGTATGCCCGCCGGACACCACCAGACAGGCAAAAGGAGGTTCTAATTGTTTATTTTCTATGTAATTGGCACTAATATGCCCTTCAATATGATGCACTCCAAGGAGAGGCTTCTTTTTTGCAAAGGCAATGGCTTTTGCTTCTGCCACTCCAACCAAAAGGGCACCCACCAGTCCGGGACCATACGTGACCGCTATTGCAGTCATATCATCCAGTGTCATCCCTGCCTCTAAAAGCGCCTCTTCAATGACCTGGTTTATTTTCTCAATATGCTTTCTGGAAGCGATTTCCGGCACTACTCCTCCATAAAGCTTGTGTAGCTCGATTTGAGAGGATATCACATTGGACAATACCTCTCTTCCGTTCTTTACTACTGCCGCAGCAGTTTCATCACAAGAGCTTTCAATTGCTAAAATATATATATCTTTTTCCATCATTCCGTTTCTACCAGCTTCCAGCCGTATATTTTGTAATGGCCATCCGAATCCTTTCTTAATAAAAACTGGGTATTTGACTTTTTAACCATTGCGCCTTCTTTAATGCTATAGAGACAATAAAGCCTTGCCCATTCATATCCATCCTCTGAAAATGTCTCAACATCAATGGAGGAAGACGGAGCATAGCTGTAAATAGTCCGCTTGTTTTCCTTAAACTCTTCAATGTCCTCTTTTAACTGCTTTATGTACTCGGCTTCTGTCTGATTCGCCACAAGCTCCTCATCGTAAAGAAGCCTGATTTTATCTGCCAGTTCCACCAGCTTTTCTTCTGAATATTCTTCATTATAAAAACACTTTGTTATATCACTGAAGTATTTTATCACTTCCCTTGGAGTCGGAGGATAGTTGGTTTCCAGGTCTCTGGAAAGAGTCTTTTCCACATCAGTAAGGATTGCCGCCTCAGCATCTTCTTGTTTTGCATTATTGCGATTAGATAAATAAGCATAATATCCTACAATCAGGCATGCCAGAAAAATCAAGATCACAATCCCTTTTTTCCCTGAAAATCTTTTCATATTCATCCCCCTTTTCCTGTTTTGCATTTTTGCCGCTGCATTCTTCTCTTTCTTTTCTATGATTCCTTTTCAAAATCCAGTTCCACTGTTCTTCCGTCCTTTGCCGCATAAGCTGCTGGAAAAATTTCCCGTACCTTCTGCATGTATTCTTCAGGTCTTGTAAGAGACGGACTAAAATGTGTCAGCCAAAGCTCCGGCACTCCGGCAGCTTTGGCAAGGGCTGCCGCTTCATAAAATGTCATATGCTTATACTCTTTTGCCTTCTGCTGCTTCTCTGGTTCCCCGTACATGCCTTCACATATAAAGAGATCTGCGCCTTTCGCGTTATCCTGAATGGACTGGGTCGGGCGTGTATCCGTACAATAGGTTACTTTCAGTCCCTTTCTTTTGGCACCCAGCACCATATCCGGCGTGAATATTCTGCCATCCGCTTCTATGGTCTGGCCCTTTTGCAAAAGGTTCCAGTATCTCATGTCTATACCAAGTCCTTTTGCCTTTTCCACATCAAATTTTCCCGCCCTGTCGATTACAATGCTATATCCATAGCATACCACATTATGATTTACCCGAAAAGCCTCAATCCGATAACCGTCAAATTGAAAGCTCTGTTCTTTTTCCGTAATCTCCATATATTGGATTTCAAAAGGAAGTTCCGGTGCAATCACTCTTAATGCACCCACCACTCTTTCCAATCCCTTAGGCCCGATCAGTATAAGAGGCTCCGTCCTTTCCGCATTTCCCATAGTAAGGAGCATTCCCGGCAAACCACTTATATGATCGGCATGATAGTGGGTGAAGCAGATGACATCAATAGGCTTGGGACTCCAGCCCTTTTCCTTCATGGCAATCTGCGTTCCTTCCCCACAATCAATTAAAATGCTGCTTCCATTATATCTTGCCATAAGAGAAGTCAGCCACCTATACGGCAGAGGCATCATGCCTCCTGTTCCAAGTAAACAAATATCCAGCATTTAAAAAATTTCCTTTTCTTCTATCTCTTCTACCGGCATTTCAAAATTTTGAATAAGCTTATTATAGCAATCTTCACATAAATCAAACTTATGGGTCATTCCATCTTTATCTGAAAAATAGCCGAACGTCTGCTTTCCTTCAAAATGACCTTCTTTTAAAATGCCATTTTCTAATTTTAATTCCTTTTTGCATTGGTTGCAAATCACTTTTTCTAATTGGTTTTCCTCATTATACTGACGCATCCTATTCCTCCCAATGTAGTTTTTTAATTTTCATTATGCAAATTTGTACTTCACATAATGCAATGTTTACTCTCCTACATGTAGTATAAGGATTATGAAGAAAAAATCCAAGCGGTAATTATTAGGCTAACTTCCTATCTCTTCCACATGATCAGGCCATCCTCCACAGGTCTTTCGTAAAAATTTTTGCGTATGCCTTCTGTTACAAAGCCTGCTTTTTCATATAAGCCAATGGCTGCTTCATTGCTCTTTCGCACTTCTAATGTAAAAGCTTCAATCCCCATTTGCTTTCCTTTTTTCAAAAGCTCCGAAAGCATACGGCTGCCGATTCCTTTTCCCCGATACGGTTCATCCACTACCACGTTGGTAATTTCTCCATCGCCCAGGATATTACGTACCCCGCAGCATGCGATAGGAATACCGTCACTTTTTGCTGTCAGATAAAGAGCATTTTTATCATGGATCATCTGCAAAAAGTCCTTGGCTGACCATGGCATGGAAAAGGTTCTTTCTTCTATGGCACTGACCGCTTCCACATCTTTTTCTTCCAGTTCTTCTATTATAATCACTTCTTTTTTTCTTCCTTTTCCAATCGCTCTCTTTCCGCCTGAGACATGCGCAGATATTCCGGCTTGTGCTCACCTGCTGAAACAAATTGTTCTTTTTTGAAATATGTACATGCCAGAGTACCCAGGGCACCTGCATTTTGCCGGTTGCAATAAGCCGGTGCAAACTCATATGGCACCTTTACCCTTTCCCGTATAGTCTCTTCGTATACCGGAACACCATCTCCCAAAAAAACGACTTCTTTTTTCGTTTCATTAACTTTCTCTATAATCTCTTCTACGGAAACAGCACATTGTTCAAGCAAAGTCTTAAACGACGACTTACCATTTTCATTCTCAAAGGTATATAGTCCCGTATAAACCTGATTCCTTCTTGCATCCAGCATAGGACAGATAATTTTCTCCACTCCATATAGCTGATAAGCAATAGCTTCCACGGTTCCGATTTCCACGATTGGCTTGTCCAAAGCAAGCCCAAGCCCTTTTGCCGTCGCAGAACCGATTCGAAGTCCGGTAAAGGAACCAGGTCCCGCTGCTACCGCAATGGCATCAATGGTTTCCATATCCAGTTCAATCATTTTACAGACCTGATCCAGCATAGGAAGCAGCGTCTGGGAATGTGTCTTTTTATAATTAATCGTATAGGAGGCCAGCATGATTTCGTCCTGAACGACTGCAACACCTGCCACTAAGCCCGAACTGTCCAATGCTAATATTTTCATGATCAGCTTCCCTCCTGTTGTTTTTTAATCGTAATTTTCCGATAATCAAATCCCTTTTCCGGATTCTTTTCTATCGTAATCCATGTAGTATATTCCGGCATAATTTCTTCTATTAAATCTGCCCATTCCACAAAGGTAATGCCTTGCCCGTAAAAATAATCCTCATATCCGATTTCTTCCATTTCCTCTACATCACCAATCCGGTACACATCAAAATGGTAGAAAGGAAGCCTTCCGCCTTCATACACCTGTACAATCGTAAAAGTGGGGCTGCTTACAGGCTCCGTAATGGAAAGTCCTTCTGCCACTCCTTTTGTAAAAACAGTCTTTCCCACCCCCAGATCGCCCAAAAGTGCAAACACATCCTTTTCCCTTGCACCTTCACCAATTCGCTTTCCAAGCTGAAAAGTTTCTTCTTCACTAAAGCTCTCAATTGTTTCTATCGTTTTCATTTTTTCTCCATTGCCCAACCTGCTTTTCTCTGTATAAGGATAACCAGAAATCATTGCTTGATCTTCACCTTATCCGGCGGCATATGTGTAGAAATAATCTCAATTACCCTTGCAGTCTGTTCTCCCATATCCTGTCTTGGAAAAATGGCAGCCTTTACTTTTGACGTATATACGATAATGCTTTTTCCGGAAGAAACTGCCTTTTGCATGGTCTCCCACTGTTGAAGCTCTGTAATTTCATCCTGGGAAACCTCAATCCCCTCTTCATAAAAACGATAATGAAGCGGTTTCTTAAATGCTTCGGTTAAAAGCATCTGGCGCTTGGCGCTTAAGTAAAGGCTCATAGGAATATACAGGATTACCACAATCCCTGCAATCAGATAGAGCACACTGCTGCCTGCAATAAAATTCATGATCAGCAGCCCACCGATTATCGTGGCTAAAATCCCCTGCAGACCCGAATACGTATGCTTTAGCAGATAGTCATATAAAACTCCTGTAGACATCTGCACATCAAACTCAAATAAAACTTCCCTTTCGTCTGCCATAAAATCAAGCAGCTCCTTTCTCCAACAACATGTATAACTACTTTCTCCGACTTTATGTCGGGAACTTTCCTTCTATTATATACATGTTCCTGGAAAAAGCGCAAGGGAAGTTTTCTTTGTTTATTTTTAATTTAATTTTTGTCTGTAAATTTGCTATTCGTGACGAAGCGCCTCAATAGGACTTAACTTTGCTGCCCTCTTTGCCGGATAAATTCCGAAGAAGATTCCTACTGCCGAAGAAAACAGGGAGGCGATAATGACTGTGCTGGGAAGCACCTGCGCCGAAAAGCCAATGGCTCCACATACCAGTGCAGCTCCTGCAACCCCAAGAGTAATGCCGATGATACCGCCAATCAGCGTAATAATAGCAGATTCTGACAGAAACTGGAGCAGTATGGATCCTGTCCTGGCTCCAAGAGCTTTTCTGATGCCGATTTCCCTTGTCCTCTCCGTTACCGACACAAGCATGATGTTCATAACACCAATTCCGCCTACTAACAGGGAGATTGCCGCTACAAACACTACAAAAACGGTTATGTAGCTTAAAACGGAATTAATCTGGGATAAAGAATCATTAAAGTTTTCCATATAAATGGCATTCTGCCCTCTTACATTATGCCTGTTCTCCATAAGCCGGATGGCTGCCGAAGCCACATCATTGGCATACTCCGGACCTTCTGATATAATATAAAATCCATAAAAATCATCCATATAATAATTTAACTTATTGCAAAATGTGTTAATGGGCATTTCCAGCTCCACAACATCATTTCCATAGCCCATCATACCGCCAAGTAATGCGGAAGCATTATCCGCACGAATCCCAATAATGGTCATTTCGATACTGACTCCGTAAATGGCAAGCTCAAAGCTTTTTCCAACCACATCCGTTGTACCGAACATAGTTCTTGCTCCACTCTCCCGCATGATACAGACTGCATTGGAGTTTTCGCAGTCCGCCTCTGTAAAATATCTTCCTTTTACAAGAGGATCGTTGGAGATGTATTCCAGTCCCACTGTACCTGCTGAAATCTGTGCATTAAATTCACCTTTTTTTCCAAAGGCTGTTCCAGATGCTCCATAACTAGGCGTAGCCCCTTTTACATGAGGAATCTTTTCCACAACTGCCTCAAAATCATCCATTGAAAAATACACCTGCGAACCATCCTCTAACTCATTTCCCATAATAAAGAGCTGTCCGCCGGCAAAGCTGTTCAATTCATTATTCACCTGACTTTTTATACCGTTACCAATGGAAATAATCATAATAACAGAGGAAATTCCGATAATAATGCCCAGCATGGTAAGAATGGAACGCCCTTTGTTGCTCTTAATGTTCATAAGAGCCATCTTTATGTTTTCAAATAACTGTGCCATGTAGCTTCCTCCATTATTCAGAAGCCGCAGCGGAATTGGCTTCTTCTTCAACCGGCATAACTTCCATGCCTTCCTCTAAGGCAGCCGTCATATCGGTTACTACACGGTCTCCCTCTTCCAGTCCGCTTAATATTTCCATATATGTGTCTGTTGAGATACCTGTTTCAATATCCTTCCGGGTTACTATGCCATTTATGACTACCCAGCAGAAGTCACCGTTCATATCCGAGTTGACGCATTCCACCGGAATCAACAGCGTCTTATCTTTTTTGGCTGTTTCAAGACTTACCTTTGCTTCTATTCCGAGAAAAATATAATCATCCGGATTTTCAATATGAATATCCACATTTACCATTGGTGTACCGGACTGGTTAGCCTGTGCTATTTTATTGATTGCGGATAAGGTGCCATTGTATTCTTTTCCGTTAATCGTAACCTTTGCCTTTTGCCCGATAGCAATTTTCTCCAGATCATACTTGGAAACGGAAATGGTTGCTTTTACCTTTTCCAGACTTTCCAGTGTAAATAAGGGCGTTCCCTCAGTTACCGTCTGTCCCTCTGCCACGTCCACCTGAGAAATAATTCCATTGAAATCTATGACCACACCGTCCTGTGCCTTTCTGAAATTCTGCTGTGCCGATTCCGCCGTCAATCTGGAAACCTCCTTTAAAGCAGACTGCTGTGCTTTCTGGCTTCCAATGGTAGGATCCGTTTCTTTTGCCACTTCATACTGCTCCTTTTGTGCCTTGTATTCTGCCAGATCCCCTGAGCATACTTCAAGAGCGGACTGCAACTCGGTTATATTATACTTTCCCAGTTCCTTTGTTACTTTTTTCAGTTCTTTTTTCTTTTCCGATAACTGCTTTTCAAGCTTTTCACTATTCGGCTTTGCCATATGCTTTGCTTCCAGTTCGGTAATTTCCGCCTTCAGGGAAGCTTCCTGGCCGGAAAGCTCATTTGCTTTTGCTAACTGTTCATTAATTTGTCCTACACATTCATTATAATGTGCCACATATTTCACCGCTTCATCGTAATTAGCCGCAGCTTCACTGGATTTTCTCTGTGATTCGTTCAAACCCGCTACAGTCGCATCAATTCCATAATTATTTGCTTTTGTTTCCAGCTCCACCTTTTTTAGCTCCGACTCTAAGTCCTCTAAATCATAGGAAACAACGTTATCCCCGGCCTTTACATTTGCTCCCGGTGTAACCTTCAGGCTGTTTACCTTTCCGTTTACCTGTGCAAAATAAACCTTTTGTTCTTCCGTCGCTACCGTACCGGAGCTTTCCACTGTCTGGGTAATATCACCTGTTAATGCCTGGGTTACATTCACAGGCAGGGTAATATTCTGGGCATTCATATTGGAAATTACCACAAGGCCAATCGCCACTACCGCAATGCCCCCAATAATAAACCATTTCTTTTTTCCTTTTTTCTTTGTCTTAGATTTCATTTTCATAATCCCTCTCAATTCTGCCATCCCTGATTCGGATGACTCTTTTTGCCTGAGCAGCTATTTCATTATCATGGGTAATGATAATTACCGTTCTTCCTTCCTTGTGCAGCTCTTTTAAAATTTGTATAATTTCCTTACTGGAAGCAGAATCCAGATTTCCGGTAGGCTCATCTGCCAGAATAACCGGAGGTGCCTGAGCAATGGCTCTTGCAATGGCCACTCTCTGCTGCTGCCCGCCTGACATTTCTGCCGGCTTGTGATCCAGCCTGTGGTCCAGTCCAACCTTTGTCAGGGCATCCACTGCCAGCCTGTGCCTTTCTTTTTTGGCAACTCCCCTGTAAATAAGGGGCAGTTCCACATTTTCCATAGCATTCAGCCCTGGAATTAAATTAAATCCCTGAAAGATAAATCCAATTTCCTGATTCCGGATATCTGAAAGCTCATCATCTGTCATATCCGATACATCGCTTCCATTTAATATGTAAATGCCGCTGGTTGGAACATCAAGGCACCCCAGCATATTCATTAAAGTGGACTTTCCGGATCCGGACTGCCCTATAATCGCTACAAATTCTCCCTTTTGGATGTTCAGGGATACATGATCAAGCGCCCTTACTTCATTTTCACCGGGATTATACACCTTGCATATATCCTGAATTTCAATTAGTGAATTCATGCTTCCTGTCCTTTCTTCTTTATTATTTTATTAATTTATTATTTCTCAACGAATACATCCTCAAGCAGTGTATTGTTGTATTATTTAATTGGTACAATAATACATTTTTCCCTATTTGTCAATATAAATAACATATTTTTTTCTGGTTCAAGTATGTAATATTGTTCCCTATAAATACTCTACATTCAATAAAACGGAAAATATGTAAAAAATACTTCAACATTTTCAATTAATTTTATTATTCTATTCCTGCTATATAAACTGAATATGAACAAAAAAGAAGGAGGCATTTGTACCCTTCACATAGCATTGCATAGGCAGGGTTTTTTTAACTGGCTTCCTGCCAATCCCAGATATGCTATGTACGGATAAACTCTGCGTTGTATGAGCAGATGGATAGCTGCCCGAAAAAAGGACATAAAAATCCCTCCAAACTTCAAAACAGGTTTGGAGAGTGTCTGTTAGTCTTTCGGGCATAGCAGAACCGCCCACCAAACAATCGTTTTTTTATTCGGTGGGCATGTATTGCTCTTAGATTTTATTTATCCGTGTCAATAATTTTTATCTCATATACTGTCGGATAGTAATATGGTGTTTCTTCTGTAAATGCATCTTTTAATGTTACGGTAACATCATTCCCTTGTTGCAAATTAGTAATTGATATTTCTTTCCCATCTGCACCAAGCAGTTTTGTATCCTTGCTGATACTGAGAGAATTGATAGGACTGCCATAGATTTCAGTTGTTCGTTCTACAATCAACCGAACCTCTCCATCAGGTTGTGCAACAATTTCCTGAACAGTAGCTTCAAATGACTTTTCAGACCATCCTGGGAATTGGCAAACCACTATTACACCGATAACAATAACTGTCAAAATCACCATAACACCTATAATCATTATTTTTTCCTTTTTCATACTGTGCCTCCTTACGCAACTTGATGCTCTTTAAATCCTAATCTTGCTAACGGCAGCATAATTACTGTTAAAAAAGCATACAAGACAGCCCTTACGGTGAGCGTGTCCAAAACCAAACCGCCGAATTGATATGAAATAAATTTGCTGAATTCTGGCATTGTTGAACGGTAGGGCAGCAAAAACAAAATTAGATTATATGCCCCTGTTGTTCCGTTTGGCGTTAGGAACATAGGAATGAATAGTACAGGAACAAGAATAATCAGCACAAGATAAGGACTTTTCATTTGTGCAGACAAAAGGAGTGTCAGTCCAACCATAGCAAGGAGTACCAGGTAAATAATTCCAATATTGATAAGAACAGCTTGTAAAAATGTCAATGGGTAAGGAATTGTCGTATTTGCAATCTGCAATGGCAGATTCCAGCCATCTACCCCAAACGCTGCAAGCGGCAATCCACACGCCACAACAATATGGAGTATAAATGCAGCCGTTCCAAATAAAAGCGATGCTACAATTTTTGCTGTTGTCAGTTTCGTTTTTCCATACTTTGCGGATAAAATCACTGCATCTGTTCCCGCCTGATATTCGCCAGAAAAAACAGGAGCAACCACAATGCAGACAGCCAGTAATGCGAACATCAAAAGCTCAAAACTGCTTATAATGACTTCCCATCCTTCGTAATATCCATATTGCAGCGGCGTATCCACCTTGTCCGCCATACTGCTCCAATATTCTTTTTGTTCATTGGATAATGTGCGGGATGGATTGTTAAGCAGGGTTTGTATCTTTTCTTCCATCGTCTGATAAAAGAATGCTCCGTCTTTTATATCCAAATCAGGGAGATTGTTATAACCCAAAATTTCATTTGGCTTACTGTAAGTGTTGGCAATCAGGTTAAGTAGTTTTTCCATTGGTGCAACTCCATTCCAATAGGCATCGCCAATTAAAAACTGCTCGTTTCCGTCATATCCGATATTATCAGGTTTTTCAAAAAGCCCCTGCACTTCTCGAATTGTTTCGGCAACATATTCCTCGGACAAAGGAACTGACAAATCCACATACTGCCCTTTTTCATAGGCAATACCATCCGCTCCCTTTATAACACCATCCTGATTGTAAGTTTGATATTGCATAATGGGCAGCCCAAAAAGAAATCCTGTTAAAATCAGGCTTACTGCCATCACGATTAAAGTCGATTTTTTACGCAATATTTTCAAAAACTCATATTTTACTAACATATTATCTTTCCTCCTGTTTCACAGTTTCTTCACCAAAATGGTACAAAAATAAATCTTCTAAGCTCGGCTCTACAATCTGTGCATCTTCCCTCGGAGCAGTTTCCTCTATCATACGCAGCCGCACCATATTATTTTCGTGATGAAGGTTTACAACGGAAAAATTCCTGCTATATTCTGCAGCAGTCCTTTCATCAACTAAGAGCTCCCACACCTTGCCTTTGATATCGTCTGTAACCGTACTCATCGGCTCCTGCAAAAGAAAACGGCCTTGCTTCATCATTAAAATTGTATCTGCAATATAAGAAACATCAGAAACGATATGCGTGGATAGGATAACAATTTTTTCTTTTGCAAAATCTGAAATAAGATTGCGGAAACGTACTCTTTCTTTTGGGTCAAGCCCCGCTGTAGGTTCATCCAATATCAAGATAGATGGGCTGTTCAGTTCCGCCTGTGCAATTCCAAGACGCTGTTTCATACCTCCAGAATAGGACTTGACTTTTTTATCTGCCACATCGGACAGGTTTACCATCTGGAGTAAATCCTCTGTTCGTTTTTTTGCCTGTCTTTTATCAAGTCCTTTCACCGCCGCCATATACAGCATAAATTCACGGGCGGTGAAATCAGGATAAAAGCCAAAATCCTGCGGCATATATCCCAAATGGGTATAATACCTCTCGCCTAATTGCTCAATTGTTTTTCCGTTTAAACTGATACTGCCCGAAGTTGGTTTGAGAACCCCGCATATCATCCGCATCAGCGTTGTCTTGCCCGCACCGTTTGCACCAAGCAGCCCATATACCCCCGGCACTAAATTGGCACTTACACCGCCTACAGCACATTTTTCTCCGTACTGTTTTCTTACGTCTTGTAACTGTAATTCCATACAGAACCTCCTTATTCATTTTTATGGCCATTACTCGCACAAAAAAATAGATGACCTAGCTTTAAGCATAAATCATCTATCTTAGGCAGTGCTTTTTTGTATCTTAATTTAATCTTAAGTTATTGATTCTCCAAAGGAAGAACAATAGTAAACCGTGTTCCTTCATCCCGTTTGCTTTTAACAGCAATATTTCCATTGTGGAGTGTTATAATCTGTTTTGCAATTGCAAGTCCAAGACCGCTTCCCTCTGGTTTCTCTTTCGTGTTTGTCCCTCTGTAATATCGGTTAAACAGTTCCGACTGTTCCTTGTCACTCATACCTATTCCGTTATCAGAAATGCAAATCAATATTCTCTTTTTCGAGTCTGTGTCTATACTGATTGTTACTTTTGTTTCAGGTGGGTTATGCGTCAATGCATTAATGATAAGGTTATTCACAGCACGACGGAATAAATCAATGTCAAGGCAAACCTCACATTCCTGTATATTGCTTTCAAACTCAATACTGCGATTAGCAAAAGCGGGGTTATTTACAATATCAATGACCAATTCTTTCAGGAAACGCACAAGACGTACCGTCTGCGGATGGTATGGCACTGCACCTGAATCCAACTGATAGGTCAGCTTTAAGTCGTTAATCATCTTTTCTATATGATTCACATTTTTTAAGATAATTCCACCGTATTCCTGTATGGTTTCACTGTCAAGGGTGGGACTGTCCATAAGCAATTCCGCATAGCCCTTAGTTGGTGAGAGTGGTGTTTTCAAATCGTGCGTAATATTTGCAATCCACTCTCTGCGTATTCGTTCTGTATCCTGCTGAACCTTATCACTGTGGCAGATTTCTGCATCCATCTTATTAAGTGCCCCATAGATTTCTCCAAAAACTCCCTTTTCAGACAACGAAGTATAGGAACGCATTGAAACATCCCCGATACCTTTTGATATTTTGCCAAGATGTCTGGTAAGCCAAAAGCCATAACAAATCACAAACAGAAGAATGGAACACAAAATGAAGAATATTCCCATGCGGAATAATGGGGAAAGCCGTCCCACATTCTCTCCGTTATAGTAAAGCATATGTTTCCCTATCACATAAGGAAATCCAATCAAATAGCTCCACGTTTCCCCTGAATCTTCATAGCTGTTCGCTAAAACAGTGTTTCCCTGTTCATAAGCACTTGTGCGGAGTGAAATCAGTTCAGATGCAGAGTATTTGATTGGATAATTCTCAGGCTTGTTGTGGCAAAAAACTTCTTGTCCTGTTTCATCAATGACCTGAAGCCACAGCCCATATTCGTCCAACCGCTTAAGCCCTACTTCTTCTATTTTGACATTGCCGTTATCGTTCTCCATCCATACTGAAAAATTATCTGTAAATCTGTCTGGCCATGATGCCAGGCTCAAACCTTCTGGCTCAGTTATTCCGAAAATATAGTAGAACATTCCGATTGCAATAACAACGGCGATAAGAAGTAATGCTGACACTAAAACGAATATCCTTAAAAATGGATTTTGTTTCTTTTTATTTCTCATGTGGATTTACCAACTTATAGCCTAAGCCTTTCATCGTAATAATATATTCGGGTGATGCTGGGTTCTCCTCTAACTTTTCACGCAAATGGCGGACGTGTACCATTATCGTATTATCACACCCAAAGCAGTCCTCACCCCAAACAGTTTCATATAAGCGTTCACGGCTGATTACCCGTCCTAAATTCTCTGCCAAATACCGTAAAATCTCAAATTCCCGTGCGGTCAGCCCGATTTCCTTATCATTCTTCATTACCCTGCAACCGTCAGTGTCTATCATAAGCTCACCAATTTTAATAGAAAAATGCTGTATAGGAACTTGTCTGTATTCTGCACGGCGTAACTGTGCTTTCACCCTATATGCTATTTCTTTTGGGCTGAATGGTTTTGTGACATAATCATCGCCACCAACAGCCAATCCAAGTATTTTATCCAATTCATCATTTTTTGAAGAAAGAAACAAAACAGGGCAATGAGAGAACTCTCGAATTTTTTTACACACTTCATACCCATCTATGTCTGGCAGCATAACATCTAAGATAATAATGTTTGGCTGAATTTTCTTGCACGTGGTTACAGCGGAAATTCCATTATCAATTTTAGTAATGTTATAAAATCCCTCTATGTTTAGAGCTTTTTCTAGTAGTTCTAATATATCTGGCTCATCATCAACAAGCATAATTTTATATTTATTCAATTAACAGCACCCTCACTTTGTTTTGTAGTTTTACCCGCATTATAATATTGCAGTACACACATATGAAACTTTCCATTTTGCAGCAGTTTCCTTTGTAGTCATATAGTCCATGTTACACTGCCAACATTAATATTGTACTTTGTATATCCAAAGAATACAAGCTACGGCATCCTTAATTTTAGCTTAAGCTTTGCTGTCATTATGATAATGGGGTCTTAGGGGCTTTTGCCCCTAACAAGCGAATTTGGATAACCAAATTCAGTGCTTGGTAAGACATTGCTTAATCCCCGTCCTCATATATGTATTCTCTGCACATGAGATATTAATAAGGAGAACCCGAACAATAGTTGTTCTTGGAAGCGTTGTTTTCAACTTCATTTTCTTTACTTTCGTGTGAATTATATGGAACAAATAATATTTTGTAATCAAATTTTCTCTGTTTTTGATAA
>CAMWWJ010000036.1 GCA_947177925.1 uncultured Lachnospiraceae bacterium | reverse complement strand
CCATCAGTACCCTGCTAAGCTCTTCTACGGAATTCACCACATACTTTGTCCGCACTTCTTCTTTCGTTCCTACATTCTGAATGACTGCTGTCCAGTTGTCCTCCGCATCATACTCATATTTCGTATTTCCTGCCTATACCAACCGTTTACCGCAGTCATAGGTGAAGTTGGACACCACTCTGTGAAGAGGGCCATATACCATGTTCCCGTCTTTATCGTACTTTACTTCTTTTCCATTGTACTTGATTAAGCGGTTTGTCTTATCATACTCCATGCGGGTGTTAGTGATATCACTGCTGTGTTGTATATCGCCCTTTTTGCAAGTACTTCACTGCCGTGATATTCCCACTTATGTCATAGGCATATTCCTGGCTGTTGATGAGCTGGCTTTCCTTCCCTATCTGTGATAACTACTATTTCGCCACCTCTGCACTTTACTGCTCTCACTTTCTTAACCATACTTGAGAAAATGACATCTCCAAATGATCTCGAATTCCAATCTGTGAATACAAAATCAGAAAGTCTTCCCAATTTGTGCGACTAACCAGAACAGGTACTTCTTCTCCTACTATTTCACAACTGCCTTGCTGCATTTCAAAAGACTTTTTAAATTCAACTTCTTTTCCATCCGGACATTTATACACACATTTAAAAATCACTTCCTTATCTAATCCTATAACTGCTTTTTTTCTAACTGATTTTACTATTGCATAAATAACCTTTCCCTCCTCTAACAACCTATTAAATTTTCTGACATATAACATTTTGGGGAATCCACGAAAACAGAATATCCCTATTCCAACAATTATTCCGGTTGTTATCGTCATTATATCTTCCAAAAGATTGTTTAATGTCAACCATATCAGCAAGCAGAAAACAATCGAAAATAGTAAACTCGTTCCAATATATTTTTTCAGAGTTTTCTTGTAAAGCACTATTTTTTCCTTACTGTTCTCTACTTCTAAGCAATACTCTGTTTCCTCATTATTTTTTATAAATTCTAAAAATACAAAATAGATATCCGGAAAAAATATCAGCCAGACTGTTGCAATCGTAATCAGAAATATCCATGTTTGCAAATAAAAATTCGTCCTTTTCATGATAAAAATAGAACTTATACAAACCATAATCGTGCCTAGAATAGTAGAAACATCCAGAAAAGACTTCTCTCTAATTACATGTTCCTTGTGTTTATTAGAAACAACAATTTTTACTTCCTTATTTATGGTGTCATTCCACTCTCTTTTTATTTTTACCCGTCTCTTTTCTTCTTCACTTCCATATGAAACTTCAACATAATAGGGCTTTCCATCCCTCGTTAAATGTTCCATATCCATTTTTTCAATTTTTCCTTTACAGACACTCCCTTCAAACAAAGGATGATGTCTAATAAGTTTTTCATTCCAAATAAAGGTTAGGATTATAAATTCTAAAAACAATAAAAGTTGATTCATTTTATATAGCTCCTTCTGCTTCTGCAATTGATAACGCATCAAAAAATGTGCTGGCAATTCCATTTAATCCTGCATAATCAGCCAGGAACATTAATGCCCCCATCATAATTTGCACCGTATCATTTGAGAGATAATTATATGTCTTATCCATATTTCGAAAATCATTTTTTAGACAATAATACCAAATTTCATTAATACTAATCCCTATGTCCACTAAATACAGTACTGTATGTAATGCCAACAATCCAATAGATACAATGCTGCCTACAACAGGTAAAAAATTGGTTCCAGCTAAGGCTATACCCCATTTCGATAATTCAAGTTGAGCTTTATTCAATGCTTCATGCAACTCATCATAAATGATTCCTTCCAGCCCAAATGGATCCAAATAACTAACCGGATTTCCCTCTACATACGAATACCGGTTCAGGCTCTGGCTTTCTGCTATGCTTCCAGTCACCACATCTTGATTGATGAACCGCTTGATGGAAATGTTGTAGTACCTTGCACGCATGTAATACAGCCCGTTATCATCTGAAGCAACTCCATACTGTCCATTAAACAGGAACATGACCTGCCCATAACTTCCTTTCGTCAGCTCTCCGTATGGATTGTATGTATAGGAGTATTTCATCGCTCCCTTTTCATCCGTCACTGCATTGGTACTTCCTACGTTGTTGAAATGATAGGTCAGGTAACCTTCCTTTTCATTTTCCTGTGCTGATAGTCCGTTTCCATAGTAAAAGCAGGTTATCTGAAGCGCTTCATTGCCCGTTGTGCTTTCTATGCCACTTCCTGTAACTGCATTTCCCGGCTTCCTATCCACAGCCATCAGCACTCTACTAAGTTCTTCTACGGAATCCACCACATACTCTGTCTTTATTTCTTCTTTCGTTCCTGCATTCTTTATGATTGCAGTCCGGTTGTCCTCTGCATCATACTCATATGTGGTAGTCCCCGCCTGCACCAACCGGTTGCGGCAGTCATAGGTGAAGCTAGTCATCACTCCGTTAAGAGGTCCATACACCATATTTCCCTCTTTATCATACTTCACTTCTTTTCCATTGTATTTAATCAGTCGGTTAGTCTTGTCATACTCCATGCTGGTATCGGAGATGTCACTGCTGTTCTGCAGCTCTCCCACCTGTCCAGACTTCACTGCCGTGATGTTACCACTTACGTCATAGGAATATTCCTGGCTGTTGATGGTCTGGTTTCCTTTTTTGTCAAGGATTGTAAGAAGCTGACCTGCTTCATCATAAGTCCTTGTCTCCACCGTGCCGTTTGGACGTGTGGTCTTTACCAGTCTTGAGTTCTTGTCATACTCGTAGGTGGTAGTCCTACCTTCCCAGTCTGTCGCAGTCTTTATGCTTCCATTTTTATCGTATGTATAGATGACCTGCTTCCCATTCGGATAGGTAAGGTCTGTCAGGTTTCCAAACTCATCATACCCATAGCGGATATTATTCCCTCTGGTGTCCGTATAGGAAGTCACTCTGTTCAGGGCATCATATTCCCTTGTGATGGTTCCGTTTGAATCTGTTACGGTCAGCAGGTTCCCGTTTTTGTCATAGGTATAGCTGATAGTACCCAGCTGGTCTTTCAGGCTTGTGACCCTGCCCGCTTTGTCATAGGTATATTCCGTCACCTGGCCCTTGGAATTTGTCTTCTGTACTATCTGTCCATTGGCATTGTATTCATAGGCATGCTTGTATTCGCTTCCTATGCTCTCTCCGGTAATTCGGTTATTCAAGTCATAGGTGTATTCCGTCACGCCACCGTTTGGATTTGTGAAACTCCTTACGTTCCCCATGGCATCGTATTCTGCAGTCACCCTGCCTCCAAGGGCATCCGTGGAGGAATTTAGGAGCTTCCCTCCTACATAGGTATAGGTAGTGGCGCTGCCCGTTGCCTTGTTCAGCATGCTTACCATGTTTCCTAAGGAATCATAGGTCATCGCAGTTTCATTTCCCTTGGCATCCTTGATGGCAGTCTGGTTATAGACTTTGTCATAGCTGTAGCTTTCCACTGCCGTTCCATAGGCATCATAAATTGCCTTCAGGTTTCCAACCTTGTCATAGTCCATCCGGTAGGAGTTCCCCTCTCCATCTGTAATGAGGGTCACGTTCCCCAGATGGTCATAGGCATAGGTAAAGACAATGTCGTCATGTCCGTTTTCGCCTTTCCGGATGACCTTTACGATTTCATTGTTGCCGTTGTATTCATATTCCGTCACATGCCTTAGGGCATCTGTCATACGGACACAGTTGCCCATCCCGTCATATTCATACCGGGTGATATTGCCTTTGGCATCTGTAGTGGAGACTGCCTGCCGGTACTGGTTATAGGCAATGGTGACTGTCTCACCCTCCGGATTGGTGACAGTGGAGGCATTCCCTGCCTGATCATAGCCATAGGATGTGGTGTTGCCCATCTTGTCCGTGATCCCTGTTACCCGTCCTGCACTGTCATAGGTATAGGTAATGGTATTGCCCATGGCATCCGTCTCACTTTTCAAAAGCCCATTGTCATAATAACGATACGTGATTGTTCCACCGTTTGCAAATGCCGTGCCTGTCAGCTGGCTTCCGCTGTTGAAGCTTTGTACCGTAGTGGATTTCAGGGCATCCTTTAAGGTCAGCAGGTTCCCGGCTGTGTCATAAGCCGCCTCTATGGTTGTCATGCCGTCCGGATAGGTGATCCTGGTGATGTTCCCGTCCACATCCCGGTCATAGGTGATGGCGCTGCCGTCTGCCCGGATTTCCTTTATGAGCCAGTCGTTTTTGTCATACTGGTAGGTGGTGCTGTTGCCATTGGCATCCGTCTTTTTGGTCTGGTTCCCATAGGCATCATAGGCATAGGAAGTCACTGCTTTGCTTCCATCCGCAAGGGTGACGGTCTCCTTTAACACCTTTCCGTTTGGTGCGATTTCATAATCCGTAACGGTTCCTTTCCCGTTAGTATATTGTACTACATTACCTATGTAGTCGTAAAGGTATTTGCTTACATTTCCGTTCGGATCTGTTATCTTGGTAAGCATTCCTCCTGAATACTGGTAGGAAGTCTCTCCAAGCCCCTCCACGGCTTCTTTTGTGACCTGTCCCTGTTCGTTATATTCGTAACGAACTACAACTCCATTTCCTGAAGTGATGGAAGCAGTCTGATTGTTTCCACCGTAACCATAGGTCAGGCTGGTGCCATCATTACAGGTCTGGGACAGGAGCTGATTGCGCTCGTTATAGGTATAGGTGGTAGTCCTTCCACTGGTCTCCACCAGCTTCGTGATGTTTCCATTTTCATCATAGGCATAATCTTCTCCCGTTCCGTCTGCATTCCGATAGGACACCATATCTCCCTTTTCGTTATAGGCATAGGTAAAGATTCCCCCGATTCCATCCTGATAGCGCAGTCCTTTTCCAAGACTGTCTGCGGTGATGGTTTTTACGGCGCCGTTCATATCGTCCATAGTGATTACCGTATTGCCGTTTTCCTCATTATCCTCATAATGGAGTGTGACAGGTTTTGTTGCAGCTTCACCGTCATCCTGAGTGAGCACCCTTCCTTTCTCGTCATAAGTGTTTTGAACGAACAAAGTATGGTCAGTATCCCTTCCTTCTACAATCCGATGCCCCTCATCATAGCTATAATAATTGCTCGTACCTCCTTTACTTGTTACCGAGCTTAGGTTGTTTTCTGCATCATAAGCAAAGGTAACCTGATTCCCTCCGTTATCCCTAAGGCTTACAATGTTACCGTCCTGATTCAGGACTGCCGTGATTGATTTTTCCGTATAGGGCTCTGAAATCACAAGTTGCCCCTCTGGATGGGAGATGTTCAGTACCTGTCCTTTTTCATTCACTCTCTTTATGAGCTGCCCCTCTTCGTCATAATGATATTCTGTCATATCAGGAGTTCGGAAAATATAGACTCCATCCGTTTTTTCCACAGAGTACCCACTCATATTTTCGCTGATTGGAACATAGCTGCAGGGCTTGTCCACTTTATCCGCAGGTGTATCTGCCTTATCTCCAGTCTGTTCCTCATTTCCCGGTTCTTCCGGCGATACTGCATTTCTTGGCAGGAAATCTTCCGGCATACTATTCTCTGAAATTGCATTTCCTGATACCGAATTTCCTGATATAGTGCTCCTTGTGATTCCTCCTTTCCCATTGATATTTTCCGGCTCCATATCGCCTAACCAGATTTCTCCGTCCCGATAAGTACCTTCCACTTTATTGTTCATCAAATCTTCATTTACAAAAAGCAGTGAATCGTAAGGGGTAAGCCATACTTTCAACAAGCCGTTCTGGTCTTCTATTTTAGATTCATAGTTATGGTGCCAGCCATATCCAAGATTTCCCTCCATATCTGTTTCCATGGAATTATAAGTCAGTTGGAACCGGATGTCATTGACTCCAGATACTGCCATGACACACTGTCTTGATTCAAAGGCACCCGTCATCACATTAATCGGATCTCTTTCCGTGCTTGTTCCTGTGGGGGTAGCAGGCTTTCCGGTGGAAGGTGTATGTTTCTTATTGTCAGGGTTCTTTTTGCTTCCACCACCAGTGTTTCCACCCGAACCTTCCCCTGTCTCTTCATCTGTATCATCTTCCACGGGCAGGGTAATCCTTATATTGGATTTCGTCATATGCCCCTGAATAGGCATAACTGTAACTTTCATATCCGCATTGGAATCGCTCAGTTTTTTTACAACTGCCTTTGAAAGCTTATAATATACACTTGACGGTTCGCCCCCTCCCGGGAAGTATTCGCAATAAGTGCCATAAATGCTCTGTCCCGCACCTAATGACTCTACCGTAACAGAGTCCCCTTCGCAAAGTATCGGTATATGGGCTCCCTCTGTAGAAGCCGTATAGTATTTGATTCCAGTGCTGTTTCGCACAGACTGGGTTAATTCTCCATTTACATAAGTATCCACTACCTGAACAAAATCAGTGGTGCGATATGCCCCGAATTTTGCGGTCACATAATAAACCGGATCTTGCGATTCATTCTTTAATTGGTATTGAAAATAATACTTTTCACCAATGTATGCTGTATTTTCCGGATAGATGTAAAGGTGCAGTCCGGCTCCGCTGTCTGCGCCAAATTTTATTGTATTTTCAATTTTTGCGGTAATTTCTTTCTCAAAGGGCTGCAGCCTTCCCTTAAAATCAGCCGACACCTGATATTCCCCTGTTTCGTCTGCTTTTACGATCCAGGAAGCGGTTGCACTGGATTTCCCTGCAATGCTTCCCATTGCCTGAGAAAGATTTTGTGCTTCCATCAGTTTTGCAAGGGATATTCCCTTTGGCAGATTTAGTATAACATTGCTGTCTTCTATCACATATTTCTCATCTGCATAGTTCTGTATCGTAACAGTGACTATGTACATATCCTTAAGCCATTTTACAGAAGCCGGAGCTGTCGTACAATAAGCAACTACCGGTTTTTCACCTGCATATACCACTTTTGCAGAAGTAGAAATCTCGCTGTCATTTCTATTTCCTCCTCCGCTGTTTCCGCCGGAGCCTGTTACAAATCCAATTCCATTTCCAATGCTTGTTTTTTTTGTAGAGCCCCTAAACTGGAACTCAAAACCCGGAACCGCATTACTTTCAAATGATGTCTGTACTTTATAAGAATACTCAAAGAAATTTTCCTCATCTGTCACATCAATACTATATTTTTTGATATCCTCTATGGATAACTTCTCGGCAGTAATCTCACCACCCACCATACTTCCTTCCTGAAGGATTATTGTAGTGGATAAGTCCTCGTATACACTGATTTTAAAATTCTTTTCCGCAATCAGATATCCGGACACAAAAACCGCAGCTGCATGCTCACCTGCGGTTCCGGAAATCATTACCTTTCCTTCACCGTCTGTTTCCATTTCTTTTACTGTCCCATCTGCAAAGCATACATAAACTGCAGCTCCTGCCATAAGCTGGTCCATGGAATTCTTTACATATATTGTATGGATTCCGCACTTTGTTTTGTCCTTGACACTTGCAGTAGCTACAGTGGAAGCCTGATTTCCTTTTCCATCTATAACGGTCAGAGTGACGCTGTACTCTCCTGCTGTCTGATAGGTGTGTTTTGGATTCTTCCCATATAGTATGGTTCCATCTCCCATATCCCACTTATAACTTTCAATCTTGATATTGTCCGTTGACTTTTCTCCGCTAAAAGCAATCTCCCTTCCTTCAATTCCCATAACATCTGAAAGCTTTGCATTGGGAGGCACTATATCCGTATCGCTTGTCAGGATATAGACCTCTGATGATCTTGCGGCATTTCCTGCCTTATCACATGCTTCCACGTAATAGTAATATCTGGTTTCAGGCAATATTTCCCCGTCTTCAAATTGGTTAGCTGTTACTTTTTTTAACAGGCGAAAGCGTTCCTCTCCTCTGGACATTTTATAAATATTGTAATGGGAAAAATCCGGTTCCTCATTTTCAGAAATAGCTAACAGGACTTTTCCGTCTTTCTCAGTTACTGATATGTCCGGCGCTTTTGGTGCATTCATGTCCAATGTGAACTGCTTCTGATATGAGATGCTTCCATTTCCGTTTATATCCACTGCCATCGCCTGAAATTCATACTGTCCCGATTCAAGACCTGTCGTGTCCCATACGGTTTCCAGCCGATAAAGATCGCCGCTTACATCATAATCACCAATCTTCTCCCATGCAAATTCTCCTGTTTTTCGATATTTCAGATTGATTTCCTTTAGTGAAACGTTATCACTTGCCATCAGCTTAATAGTTGGATTCCCACTGATAACGTCATTTTCTTTTATGGTACAGGCATGAATAACCGGTGCTTCTGTATCTTTTTCTGCAGTCCAGATGACAGGCTCGGAAAGTTCACTGCGGTTCCCTGCCCGGTCTATTGCAACAATTTGATACATATATGTTTTTTTATAGGAGCAGCTTTTATCAACAAAGTAGTCTGATGTGGTTGTATGAAGCAGCATATAGAAATTTGTTCCTTCTCCTGCCCTATATATTTCATATCCCCATACATCCTCTTCCTGCTTCCACTGAAGCTTTATAGCACCGCTTTCGCCGGATATTTGTACATTATCCACTACTTTCGGCGGTGTTCTGTCAATGACATACTCTGCTATGACTTCTTCCGTATTTCCATTTTTGTTTCCTGCTTTATCATATGCCTCAAATTTTACATAAACGTTTCCCTCCTCCATGTTACTTATATCCCATGGATAAGATAGAACTTCTTTTTTACTGTTTCCATAGCCATTCACGGTGGCAATCTTTTCATAATTTATTTTGTCATATGAATAAGAGAATACCGCCTGTCCAACAGCAGAATTATCTTCAATCTCAGCTTCCAGATACAGATTGCTGTTGTATGCGGATATATTGGGTCCAATTCGTTTAATAATAGGGGCTATCGTATCTTCTGTTGTGGAAATTGTATACCAGTCCGATGATTCCCCCCTGTTTCCCAGCAAATCATACCCGACCACTCTTAATACATATTCTGTGCCCGGAGATAAATCCGATATTTTACACCCTGTTGCTTTGATATATGTTTTCAAGATTGAGACGTTATTATTATTTTTTCTTTCCACTGCAAAATAGGATATGTCTTTTTCTGCTGCCTGACTCCAGGCTAATTGAAGTTCTGTACTCGTAGCGCTCCCTTCCAATATCTCTACTTTTGATATACCTGTATTATCCACTTCACATTCTTTTGTCATGGCAACAGAAAGATTGCCTGCTGCATCTTTTGCAACAGCCTTTATCTCATACCTTCCATCACTCACCCTATTTGTATACCAGTCAAATTGAGCAGTTCCCTTATCCTGCAAGTTTCTTTCTACTTGTTTTTCTCCTAAAGAATACCATGTATCCTGTCCTGCCATTCGGTAATACAACATCACACTTTTTACCAATTTATTGTCGCTTGCTTCTACTGATATTGTAGCCTTTTGAGTGATTCGCTCATTTAATCCAATTTTAATTATTTGGGGCACTTCCTTATCCGGTTCCACTACAACAAAAGCAGACGAAGAAACAGCACTCTTCTGCTCATATTTATCCACTGCCACAAGCCAGTATTCATATTCTTTTCCCTCTACTGCCTTTTTATCTACATAGGCTTCTGTATAAATTCCTGAAACTTGTGCTATTTTCTCACAGGTATTGCTTTCCATATCCCTCCTGAAAATCAAATAGCTGGTACAATCTGCGCTGACAGATGGCTCCCATGACAATTCCACATTCCCCTGCCTGCTTGTGACCTTTATATGTGTAGGTGCTTTCGGCGGTGTTCTGTTAATCTCATAACGAACCTGTCTGCTATCCGAATTTCCATCCACGTCCGTGACGCAGTAGCGGATGCTCATCTGCTGCGTACCAGTAAATTCAGAGATATCCCATGTACATCTTGCCACATAATATTGATTAGATGACAGTACTTCTCCTTCCAGCCCGGAAGCAATGGAAATCCATTCCTTTTTGTTTTCATCATAGTATTCAATCGTTACTTTATTTTCTAATGTGCTGCTCCTGTATTTATATAATATTGTCAGCTTTGCTGTTTCTCCTCCTATGGTACTTCCATCTTCCGGATAAATGGTATCTATTTGGGGAAATATAACAGAAGCTTCTATTCCCTCGCAAAGCTCGGATTCATTTCCGCTCTCATCCAAAGCTACTACCTGATACATGTATATCTTTCCTTCCAAAAGCCCTGTATCTTTATACATCAGTTCTCCATTAGTAGCAGCTATCTCTTTGCCATTACGATATACTTTATAGCCCGTTACCTCTACATTATCTGCAGCCTTTCTCCATGCAATAGTTATGGAGGAGCCTGTTACACTCTTTACATATAATCCTCTTACCGCCTCTGGAGCTTCTTCATCTACAAGCGTCCTTCCCACGCATTTTGGTGAATCCTTGGCAACATTCCGATACTCATCAAAAGCAAATACCTGATATGTATATTCCTTATCTGCCTTTAATCCAGAATCTTTGAAGCTTTTGGCACTCGTTTCCCCAATCTTCACACCATCCCTGTAAATCTCATAACCAAGAATCTTTTCATTATCCACGGCTCCCTCATATGCTATCGTAATGGAACTGCACTCTACCCCTGTTACAGAAATCTCTGTTACTGCACTGGGAGGTTCTTCGTCACAATAGTCGTAAAGAATCTCATCACTAATAGAGGATAGGTCATTTTTAAACACATATCCCGTTTCATACAGCTTTGTCAGCACCACTTTATGGAATTTGGCAATTCCCGGATTTTTTTCAAAAGATACGGTCTGTACATACGCATTTCCATCCTTATCCAGCTTTCTGCCTAAAACGACGGTATGGTCGCCCGTTGCAATAAAGTTACTTGCTGCATTTTGACAGAAGTCCCCCCGCACTTCCATTGTCCCGTTTGTCAGAAGACCGTCCATATTTTTTGTAGTACTACAATAAAAGTCGCCACAAACCAGCACTCGGTCATTTTCTCCTGTCATGACCAGTCTTCCTCTGCTGCTTATGTATTTATAACTTCCTTCTAATCCGGTACGGTATTGCATGCGATAGTTGCCTTTTACAATTAGGGTGCCCCCGTTTATAGTCATATCACCGGAAGCCTGAATCAAGTCGCCTTCCACTGTCAGCGTATGCCCGTTCAAGTCCATATTTCCATCCATCAGATACAAATCGCCTTTTGCAGTATAATCCTCCTGCAGGGTAAAGCCTGTAACGGCATATTCCAGGTCATTTTCCACACCGTATACAATCCGGCAGCCATTTGCATTTAAATGTGAATAGCTTAAAAGGGTACTTGAAACAACTCCTTTTTCACTATTGTTGGAAAGTACCACTTGCCCAAAGGAAACATTACCAGCATGAACCGTCTGTTTTTTCTCACCACTAAATATTATAGTTCCAATGTATAGAAAGAAATTGACATTAAAATTAACATCTCCCTTTATTTCAAGTGTTCCTTTTGACAAACTCTCTTCGTTATAAGATTTTGTCTGATAATCCAGATTGCCTCCTACAACTATCTTTCCATAATCAGAAAAATACAACCCATCAGAAGTATTTTTCATAGACAGATTTCCCCCAATGCTTATGCAATGCTTTCTCGGATTCATACTGCCTTCTATAACCACACAATCCCCATCAATTTCTATATCATTGCCTGCATAAAAACCGGAATGCATTTGTACGTTACCTGCAATATGTATACTATCCTTATAACCCAGACCGTTGCACCAAAGAGCTATATCTCCTCCATAATATCCATCCTTAAAGACAATATTGTCATTTCTTATAATAGAAATCGCACCTATAATTTTATTGTGATTATCATTTATTCTTCCGTTTACCACCGGTTCATTGAGAAATTCAATTCCTTCTTTGCTATTATTGGTTATCTCCAAATTTGCAATACAGGACATTCTCTGGTCATATAATTTGTCTTTCTCCAATTTTACCGGAAGAAAGCCCACAGTCTGCTTCTCTGTTCCGCTTAGCAAAAGCAGATGTTCCTTACTGAATACCAGGTTATATTCATGTCCTCCTGTTTCCTGAACCAGATTTCCCTTTATTTCCAAAATTCCATTGGTAAAATAATCGGTATGGTCCACTGTGGAAGCAGTATGGAAATTGCCCTTTACCAAAACCCTGCCTCCTTCTTTTGTCATCTGCAAAATTCCGTTGCTGGCTCCGTAGCTATAAGCGTCTTCCTGCCCACTTCGCTTCTGCAACCGGTAATCCCCCTCCACCGTCAGGTTTCCGTTTTCCACCTGTATAGTTCCGCCTTCCTGAATCAGGTTTCCTTTTACAGTAATATTTCCACCTGTCATTTGAACGGTTCCTTCTGATAGAATAAAATCCCCTTCTACCACCAGCTTTCCTTTATTCAGCTTCAAAATTCCCTGGCTCTGCACAAAATCACCTTTGACAGTCAAGGTCTTTCCATTTAAATTGAAGTTTTCCTCATCCAGCTCATAATCCCCGTTTACCGTTTCATCCTTAGAAAGTATTCCGGAAAAATAGGTGATATTGCAGCCATTTTCTTTTATGGACTCAAAAATAATATCCGTTAAAACATGGACTCCTTCTTCACTGTAATTTTCTACCCACAGCTCATAAAAGGCATTTCCTTCCTTCATGCTCACTTCCTGCTTTCCGTCACCGCTTAATACAAAAACATGCGAGCCTTCCGCAATAAATCCCTTTACAATTTCCACATTGCCCTTTACCTCAATGGTACCTGCCGATTTACTCATGGTGCCTGCCGCATCATAATAAAAATCACCATAGACCAAAAGGCGGTCTGCCTCATTGGTCATCTTAATGCCGTAATTTCCGCTTCCTCCCGACACGGAAAAATTCTGTTTTGCAATCAGCTCCCCACCCATAAAGGTAAGGCAGTTTTTCCGTACTGTTACATTTCCCTCTACCGTCATCCGGTCATAGAGAGTCAGATAGCTGGCAACAGTCACATCACCGCCAAAAGTCAAGGGTTCCCTTACGGAAAAATTGCCAATTAGATAAATATCGCCTCCATAATACTGCTCCTTATAAACAGTCCTGCTTCCCACCGATACTGCCCCTTCTATCCGGCTGTCATTTCCGTTCAACTCTCCTGCCACATAAGGACGGTTCACAAATACAATGCCTTCCTCACTTGTATTTTGCAGCTCCAGATTAGAAAATCTTGAGGCAGAAGCCCGGTTTATGCCAAAGCTTACGGTCTGTTTTCCTTCTCCGGATAAAATCACCTTATGCTCATCCGTAGCAATAAAATTTCCAAAAGAGGAATCCGCATACTCATAAAAATCCCCTTTCACTTCCAAAATTCCTTTTGTTAAAGTTCCCTGATGATCCATTCGGGAATCGGTATAAAAGCCTCCCTTTACGAGCACTTCGTCACCGTCCATGGTCATATTCAGAATGCCCATGCTTTTTCCGTATTGGTATTCTTCTAACGTATTCTCATCTTCGTTATCTATTCTGGACTGGATTCGGTAATCCCCTTCTACCACAAGCCTTCCGCCGTTTACAAATACCGTTCCGCCGGTCTGAATCAGGCTTCCCCGAATCGTCAGGGTATGCCCTGCAAGGTCCAATATGCCTCCTCCAAGGCAGAAGTCCCCATCTATCACCATGTCCTCTTCCAGCTCAAAACCGCTTATAACTTCATCAGCTCCCACTACCAGCCTTGTATCATTTTGAATCAGTTCGCTGCAGACAAAGGGCTCCTTTGTATATACCCCTTCCTCACTGGTGTTTGCAAGCTCCACCCTGCCAAAAGCCGCATCCCCTTTATAAAGTTCAATTGTCTGTTTCTCTTCTCCGCTAAATATGGTACAGAAATCCTCAGAGGCAAGAAAGGTATCCTTTTCGCCTGCCAGAAAATCTCCTTTTATTTCCATAGTTCCTTTCTGCAGCTTAATACCCTCATCATCGTAATAACCATGATAACCGTATGACCATGCATTCCATATGACGTTTCCTCCTGCATACAGATAGTCTTCTTCTGTGGTCATTTCATACCAGCCCCAGTCTATCTGTACATCATGATTCACTAAAAGGGAGCCGCCATGAAAGGAAATGGAGTAGCTCCTTAAATTTGCATGATTTAACACCGTCAGGCTGTGCCCATTTAAATCTAATTCTCCGGAAACATTCAGGTCGTACACCACCATATCTTCTTTCAAGACTAACGGATTCTCATAGCTTACCTCATAACTATCCGGAATTTCTATCAGGCTGCTGTAGTCCTGTGCGATTTCCTGTCCTTCCCCATCCAGCACCACAATCTTATAGGTATAGGCTGCCTTTTTTTCCAGCTCCCTGTCCTGAAACTCGGTTTCTTCCGTCTCTGACAGAAGCTGTTCATTTCGATAAATCCGATAGCTGGCTGCACCTTCTTCAAATTCCTGCCAGCTCAATGCAACATATCCCTTTTTATGGATTTGTGCCTGAACCTGCATATTGCAGTCCGCACTTTCCCCTGTGCGATCCGCTTTTACTGCTTCCGGCAGCATTCCATCGCCTCCAACATTGTTTTCTGATAAGGCGAAAGGCTCCGTACTGCTGTCGCCTGCAGGCTCCATGGATATATCACTAAGGTTATCTTCCGTTGTGTCCATATTCCCGTCTGGTTCCACCGTGCTCTTATCGCTGCCGATTTTCCCAGTTCCATTATGGCTGCCAGCTTCCTCTCCATTGCCGCTTCCAGTTTCCACTGTGGTCCCGGTGTTTCCGGCTCCGGTATTTCCAGCTGCAAGCGCTGTAGAATAATCCGAAAAGGGCAGCAGACATATGATCAGACAGGCTGCCACGAATCTTTTTATGGTCTTTCTCATAGGTTTTCCCCTCCAAAACATGATTTCTTTTGTTCTTTAAACAACTTTGTTTCTTTTCATTATTCTTTAGTTTTTCTTTATCTTCATCGTTCTCTTAATGCCCTTTCCTTTCAAGAGCTTCCTGTATTTTTTGTATTTTTTCTTTGGTATACGGATAACCGCTTTTGGGGAAATTCCCTGAAATGCCTTTTTACCCATTTTATGTAATTTCTTTGATTTGATGGTAATTGAAGTCAGCTTACGACATCCATAAAATGCCTTTGCTCCGATTTTTTGCACATTTTCCCCAATAATTACCTTTTTCAGCTTCTTCTGGTTTTTAAAGGCATTATCTCCAATTTCCGTTACTTGGAAGGTCTTTCCGTCCAATTTTATACTTTCCGGTACTTTTACTGTGACCAAAGCTTTCTTTGCTCCCATCAGGCAAACCTGTCCATTTCCGTTTCTCTGTATTTTTACTACCTTGTATTTATAATTGCCTGATTGTATTGCTGCACCTATAAATATCCCTCTGGAACCCGCACCTGTTTCCGGCTTTTTCTCGTCCTGCACCTTATCGATACCAGTATCTGGGGCTTTCTTGTCCGGAGTATAGTTATCTGTGGTATTTCCTTCCCCTTTCTTATCTTCCTCTGGCTGTTCGTTATCTTCTTTGTCATCACCTGGCTGTTTATTGCCTTCTTCCTTGTCATCAACCGGCTGCTTATTGTCTTCTTCTTTGTCATCGCCCGGCTGTTTGTTTCCTTCTTCTTTGTCGTCACCTGGCTGTTGGTTCTCTTCTTCTTTGTCGTCACCCGGCTGTTGGTTCTCTTATTCTTTTTCTTAACCCGGCTGTAGGTTGACTTGGTTATTATCAATGTCCGGCGTGTGCTTTAATTTCTAATATTAACATAGGGAGCTGCCGAGGA
>CAMWWJ010000035.1 GCA_947177925.1 uncultured Lachnospiraceae bacterium | reverse complement strand
GAATATCAGGAACTTTCGCTGGAAGATATTTCCGAGGCAGTATATGGCAAAGGTAAAAAGAGCAATTTCTTTCACATTTTATATTCATATTTAAATATTGAATCTCATACATATAAGGTTCATGAGATTGAGATTGAGCAGGAATCCATTTTTACTAAGGAGGCAAAATACGAGCTTTCCTTAGAGGTAATTCAAAGGGGCTATGGATTATTTTTAAGATGGGAGTACATGGCAGATCTGTTTTCGGACGAGAAAATCCATCAGATTAATAATGTTTACCTGCAAATACTTGAGAATATTGATTCAGCAGAAAATGTAGATGATATAGAAGTTTGTGGAACGGATCAGTTAGATGCTTATAATGGCATTTACAATAATACAGAAAAAGATATTGATCATAAATTAAGTATTGTGGATTTATTTGAAAGAAAGGTTACAGAGAATCCGGAGCAAGAGGCTGTTATCTGCGAAGATGTTGCAATCAGTTACCATGAGTTAAACCGTAAGGCAAATCAGTATGCTCGACTTTTTGAAAAATCAGGAATTACCGAAGGGAAAAATGTACTTATCTTATTGGGAAGATCACATAGACTAATAGAGTGTCTTTGGGGATGTTTGAAGTTAGGTGCAACCTATATTCCCATGGATCCGGAATATCCAATTGAGCGTATACAGTACATTATTGATGATAGCTGTGTCGATCTGATTGTTACAGATCGTGCAATAGACAAAGAATTAAATGTTCGGTGTCAGGTAGTAAAAGTGGACGGTCAGGAGGAAGAATTATCTGATTCAGATATTCATAAAACGATTGCTCCTAACTTGGATGCATACAGAATTTATACATCAGGCTCAACAGGAAATCCTAAGGGAGTCAGAATTCCGTATAAAGCATTTATCAATTTTGTTTTGGCTATGATGGATGAAATCCCGCTAGATGAATGTAATCACATTTTAAATGTTACTACGATTTCTTTCGATATTTTTGTTTTAGAGACTTTTGTTCCTTTGGCATGTGGAAAGACAATTGTGCTTGCTACTGAAAATGATCAGCTTGATATGAATAAGCTGGGAAAGATCATCGTGGATAAAAAGGTGGATCTGATTCAAATGACACCTTCAAGGGCAAATATGCTGATAAAGTATTGTCCTGATTCAAGTGTACTTAATAATGTAAAAGTTATGCTTTTGGGCGGGGAAATGGTTCCGAAGCAGTTGGTTGATCAGATAAAGGGGATGTCAGACACAAAGATATTCAATGTATATGGCCCCACTGAAACTACAGTATGGTCCTCTATTGGAGAGCTGACAAATAAAGATAGTGTCGATGTGGGACATTTCTTGAGAAATACTCAGGGATTTATTTTCAATAAGCATAATAAGTTGCAGCCACTGGGAGGTATTGGAGAACTTTGCATTGCAGGAGAAGGACTGTCAAATGGATATGTAAACAGAGATGATATCACTGCGGAAAAATTTATAGACAATCCATATTGTGCTGGAAATAAAGTCTATAAGACAGGTGATTTGGCATATTTTGATGATAATGCTATTCATGTTCTTGGAAGAATTGATTCTCAGGTAAAGGTTCGTGGATACAGAATAGAGTTAGAAGAGATAGAGAATACAATAGGCAAATTTGACAAGATTCAGGAAGCAGCAGTTAAGGTTCAAGATGATGGTCAGGGTGTATATTTGGTTGGCTTTTATGTTTCTGATGAAGAAGTTATACATGATGATATTCGAAACTTTTTGCTGAAAAAGCTCCCGGAATATATGGTTCCAGCATATATAAAAAAACTGGATAAAATTCCCTATACTCCAAACGGAAAAATAGATAGAAAGAAACTGCCTGACTACATTAAAGATAACAAGGTGGTTATCAGTAAAAATGCATATGGCGGAAATGTTGTTGAGAAACAAATAATTACCATTTGGGAAGCATGTCTTGGACATAATAATTTTGAATTAGATGATAACTATTTTGAAGTAGGTGGGGATTCATATTCCATTATTAAAATGCAGTCCATGATAAATGATATCTATCCGGATATGTTTTCTGTGGTTGATCTGTTTCAGTATTCAACAATAAAGGATATAAGCCAATACATCATCAATAAAGAAGGAATTGAAATAGAGAGTGCTCTGGATGAGCAAATAACCAAAAATGTTGCAAAAGAAATTGCGGTCATTGGTATAGCGGCCAAATTGCCAAAGGCAGATAATGTCACAGAATTTTGGGAGATGTTATGCGAAGGAACAGATTTCATTGATGACCTTGATGAACAAAGAAAGCTGGATGTCAATGAGTATATTTCATATGTACAAACAATTGAGAATCGTGAAATAAGTAGCAATGAAATAATGAAGGGAGCTTATCTGACGGATATAGATAAGTTTGATTATCAGTACTTTAAGATTTCCCGGAAGGAAGCCAGTCTGATGGATCCGAATCAAAGACTCTTATTGCAGGTAATCAATAATGCCATAGAGGATGCTGGATATGGAGACAAAGGAATTAAAGGCACAAAAACAGGAGTATACGTTGGAAACAGCGATGACTTTGGGGTGAACTATAAGAGGATGCTTGAATCTAGCACGGATTATCATTCGGGAAGCTTATTAACGGGTAATATCAAGTCTGTTCTGGCAGGCCGTATTTCATACTTATTTGATCTAAAAGGTCCGAGTATTGTTGTTGATACTGCTTGTTCCTCTTCACTGGTAGCAATAGACAGGGCGTGTCAGGATATTCGGGATGGCAGGTGTGAACAGGCAATCGTTGGAGCCAGCAACCTAATTCTGGTACCTCTTAAAAATGAGCAAAAAATAGGAATCGAATCATCTGATGCACATACTAAGACCTTTGATGACAGCTCAGATGGTACAGGTGTTGGTGAAGGAGTTATAGCGGTTGTCCTAAAGCCATTAGAGAAGGCAGTGGAAGAGAAAGATAATATTTATGCAGTAATAAAAGGAAGTGCAATAAACCAAGATGGAAGAACAGTTGGACTTACAGCTCCAAATGCTACATCACAGACATCTGTTATTGTGGCTGCATGCAGAAATGCCGGAATTTCTCTGGAGTCTATTGAATATTTTGAAGCACATGGAACAGGTACAAAGTTGGGAGATCCAATCGAAATTCAGGGCATAACAAATGCATTCAGAAAATATACGGACAGGAAACAATTCTGTGCAATAGGAGCCTTGAAAACCAATATAGGTCATCTGGATAATTGTGCCGGAATAGCAGGTTTCTTGAAAACTGTGTTGATGCTATATTATAAGGCAATGCCGCCTATGCTGCATTTTTCAGCACCAAATAGAAGAATAGAATTTATTAATTCACCTCTTTACGTAAATGATATTTTAAGGAAATGGGAAACTAAGGAGGAGAAAAGAAGAGCGGCAGTGAATGCATTTGGTTTAAGCGGAACGAATTGTTGCGTGATTTTGGAAGAAGCGCCTGAGAGAGTACAGGAAAGTAGTAGTGGTCAACTAGAGCTATTTACTCTGTCTGCATATGATGAAAGTTCTTTGCTTGATGTTGTTGAAAGCTATATCGATTATCTAGTAAACAATAATGATTATAGTTTACAGGATATCTGCTATACAGCTAACATCGGAAGAAAGGATCTGAACTCAAGATTAGCATTTGTTGTAGAAACAAAAGAGGAATTACTGGAAGCATTAAAAAAATATTATGAGGAAAAGATAAAGGTAGAAGCATGTTAACAGATAGTAATAGTAAACTGGTTGAATTGAAAGAAGCATATCTTCAAGGAGAGGAAATAGATTGGGATAGCTTTTATAAGGGAAGAAATCTCTATAAAGTTCCGATTCCAACCTATCCCTTTAAGAAGAAAAGATGCTGGTTTGTGTACAAAAACAATATAGACAGCACATTCGGGCAACTTAGAAAAAATATTGAGCTTTATACAAAAAATGAAGCGTATAATGCTGGCAATATGCAAACTCTTATGGAGAAGCTGAATGATTATGCAACGATATATTTGAAAAAGTTATTTAATAAGCATCATTTTTTTGAAAAACCTGGAGAAGAGGTTGAATTAAAAAGTGTAAAAGCAGAAATAGGCGTAGTGGATGAGGAAGAGCGACTTTTTTTGGCGATATTAAATATTTTGGAACAGATGAATCTGATAGAGATTCAAAACGATGTCATCTATACATTAGATAATGTTCAGATGGGTAAATGGAATTTATCTGAAAAGGAATTATTACAAAAAAGGTCTGAAAGTATTGAAGAATGGCCTGATACAAAAATATACCTCGAATTGTTGGATGAATGTCTGATAAATATGGAAAACATTCTTAATGGTTCTGTATTGGGCACAAGCGTTGTATTTAATGAATCAAAGCCTGACTTGGTAAAGAACATCTATAAAAATAATAAATACATAGATTTTTACCATGAACTGATATCATATTCTATCCACAAGGATGTTAGCTTGCTTAGGCATAATGGATTAGATAATAAGAAAATCAGGATATTAGAGGTTGGATCTGGTACAGGTGGTGCAAGTTCAGGAATATTACAAAGCATACAAAAATTTAACAACATAGAGTATTATTATACGGACATATCAAAGTCTTTAGTGGATTATGGCAGAAATACTTATGGAAATTATAAGTTTGTAAAATTTCAAAAGTTCAATATTGAGCAGGATATTAAGGCACAAGGAATTGAGCTTGGTGTTTTTGATATAGTTATTGCATATGATGTTCTACATGCAACCCGGAATATTGAAAAAACACTGATGCAGATCAAGCGCTTGCTTAGAAAGAATGGAAAAGTTTTCATTCTTGAACCAACTCAGAGGCAGAACTATTCTACATTGACATTTGGAACGTTATCAGGATGGTGGGCGTATGAAGATGGAGATGTAAGGATTGCGCATTCTCCTTTGCTATCCACTGCAGGTTGGTCTGAATTATTGGCCAAGTCCGGGTACAGCAATTCATATTTCTATAGTAATGAAAAAAGCTTTGAGACGATGATTGTATCTGAAAGTGATGGACATTTCACTTCTGAAGAAATTAAGAAACCTGTAGAAAATAGAAAGAATGCTGAGTCGAACAGTGTAGAAGATATTATTTTAGATGTTTGGAAAGAATGCCTTGGAGAAGAAAATGTTGGAGTAAATGATAATTATTTTGAGCTTGGTGGAGATTCTATTATAGCTTTAAATATTTTGAAAGAAGTTAATGAACGACTTCAGGTTGGACTTAATGTTTCAGAGCTGCTCCAATATCAAACGGTTTCAGAATTAGCATCATATATTGAGGAGACATATTCCAAGAAAAGTAAACTTACTTTGGAAGTAGACGGCTCCCTGTTTGAAAAATACTGCTTTGAAAAAAATCGTCATATGAGCATGTATATTGCATCACCAGCCCAGAAAAGAATTTACATAGTTAATAAACAAAACAAAGATTCTATAATCAATAATCTTCCGAAGGCATATATTATCAAAGGAAGTATTGATAAGAAAAAAATAGGCGATGCATTCAGACAAATTGTTGACAGACATGAGGCACTAAGAACGAACCTGACTAATTATGATAATGATATTGTTCAGATAATCCATAAGGATAACAATTTTGTTATGGAATATGAGGAAAATGAAGCAGCGGATATTAGTGAATGCTTGGATGCATTTGTGAAGCCGTTCGACTTGGAAAAGGATATTCTATTTAGATGTAAACTTGTTATAGTCAACAACACAACCGCTTATTTGTTGATAGATATGCATCATGCTATTTCTGATGGATTTTCAATAGAAGCGATAATTGCGGAATTCATGAGTCTATATACTGACAATAAATTAGACCATATCAAATATCAATATAAAGACTATGCAATTTGGGAGGCAGAATTAGAGAAAAAAGAAGAATACCAAAAGGCAAAAGAATATTGGAGTAATAAATTTGCAGCAGGTTATGAAATTCTTAACTTCCCTACATATTATCCCAGACAGATTGAAGATAACAGAAACGGAGATATTCTGGATTTTTATATAGAGGACTCACTATATGCAAAAGTAAAGCAATTTGCAAGTATGAAAAAGACCACTATATACAATGTATGCTTATCTGCATTTCTTATGATTCTCAATAGGTATTCCGGACAGTCTGATATTACGATTGGTACGGTTAATGCAGGTCGAACTTTGCCGGAATTTGAGAAAATTGTTGGTATGTTTGTTAACACGTTGCCATTGCGCAATAAGGTTGATAATAAACAGTATTATGATGAGTTTTTAAAAGCTGTTTCAGATGAATCTAATAAAGCATTTGAAAACCAAATGTATCAGTTTGATCAATTGGTAGAGGACTTGAAGATTGAGAAACAGGTTAGCCATAATCCGTTGTTTGACATTATGTTTATCATGCAAAACATGGGTGATTTTTCTATTCAGATGGAAGGAATGGAAATATTAAATATTGACTATAACTACCATATGTCCAAGTTCGACTACACATTATTGTTAACTGAAGCTAATGGCCGATTAAAAGGAACTTTGGAATATAATACAAATTTATTTTCAAAGTCATTCATGGAGAGACTGGGAGGAAATTATAGTTACTTACTGCAAGAAATTGTTGAAGATAATAATGAACAATTGCTTGAGTTTAGGATGATGCCTGATGAAGAAATGAAGGTTCTGCTGGATGAATTTAACGATTCAGAAATTACATATGGAGATTATTCAAATGTAGTTGAGATGATTGATCAGAATATTGCTACTTATCCTGAGAGCATCGCACTTGTATATAACGATAAGAAGTATACCTATAAAGAGTTGGACAAAAAAAGTAATTGCATTTCCCATATGCTTCAGAAGCATGGAGCCCAGAAGGGTGATATTATAGGCATTTTGATGGACAGGTCCGAAGTTTTGATTTTTTCAATTCTTGGAGCTATGAAAATTGGATGTCCTTATCTGGTCATTGATCCTGAATATCCTAAGGATAGAATCCAGTATATGGTAAATGACAGCCGCTGCAATTGTATTTTGACCAGTGAAAAGTATCAGGCATTAGGCGCATCAATCGGAAATGCAATGCCGATTACCGAGTATATTGTAAATAATGGTGATATAGATAATGTCAGAGAAGTATTAAACCAAAATGATCTCTTATATGTAATATACACATCTGGCAGTTCTGGAAAGCCTAAAGGTGTTCTGGTTGAACACAAGGGCTTGGTTAACTATAGAAACCACTGTATTCGGGATCTGAAATTAGATAATAAAGCTAAGATACTCGCTTTTGCCAGTCCTTCATTTGATGCATTTGAATCAGAAATGCTGATGGCATTTTCACTAGGTGGGGAGCTTCACATTACAGATAAAAATGTGTTGAGAGATCCAGAACTATTAGAACAATTTTTGTATGAACATAATATAAACACGTTGACATTACCACCTGTCCTGGCAGAAAAAGTTGATTTCAGTAAGACAAAAGTAAAGACATTACTGACAGCCGGAAGTGAAGTTAAGAGCAAAGTGGTAGAAAAGCTGAAGAACCATTTGAATTATTTTAATGCGTATGGGCCTACAGAAGATAGTATCTGTTCAACTATATGGAACTATGCCGAGTATGACATTTCCTCCTCTGTGCCGATTGGAAAACCGATTCCCAATCATAAGATTTATATTATGAATTCTCATCATAAACTGATGCCCATTGGAGTACCTGGCGAATTGTGTGTTTCAGGAGAAGGACTCGCAAGAGGTTATTTGAATCGAGAAGATTTGAATACGCAAAAGTTTATAGTCAACCCATACACAAATGAGAGAATGTATTGCACGGGAGATTTGGCCAGATGGTTAGATGATGGAAATATTGAATATCTTGGAAGAATAGATAATCAGGTAAAAATAAGAGGATTCAGAATTGAGCTGGGAGAAATTGAAAATTGTCTTTTGGAGATAAAGGAAATTAAGGAAGCAGTGGCAACTACTTGTCAGGATGAAAATGGAAAGTATCTGGTTGCATATTATGTTGCGGACCAAAGCATAAAGGATACAGATATACGAACATTCCTTAGAGATAAATTGCCTGATTACATGATTCCAGCAGCATTTATGAAGATAGATTATATTCCGTTGACCATTAATGGAAAATTTGATTCTAAGGCTGTTCCTAAGGTGGAAAAACGAAAACAGAGAAACTCTTCGGATAAGGAAATTGATCCAGAGGACGCATTCATTATGGATACTTTAGCTAAGCTTCTGAGGCATAATGATTTTGATAAAGAAGCAAATCTTTTTGACATGGGAATGGATTCCATACGAATCATACAGTTGGTTGCCAGTCTTAAGGAAAATGGATACGATATTTCAATTGGAGATATTTTTACGAAGCCATATATTAGTGAAATCAGAAAATATCGCAAATCAGAAGAAGGTAAACCGCTGAGTCCAGATGAACATATTTCTTCAAATGATGATTATAGTAAAGATATGGCATTGATTCGGGAAGTATGCGCTAATAACTACGAAAGAATAATAAGTGGAAAGGTGACGAAGAGATATGGATATAGACCAATCCACATGCTGTTTTTGAAAAATAGTATTAATTCGGGTTCAGTTATTGATTTCACCAGTGAAGAAAACATTGAATCTATTAAGAAAAAAATATTAGAAGCAATCAGCGAAACTGAGATTTTTTATACAAAAATAGGAGTAAGGGAATTCGAGATATATGAAAGAGTTGATGTCGATATTTTGGTGATCAATACAGAAGAGCAGAGATGCAATTCTATTGTAAATGAATTATTTAATAGAAAGCATGATAAAGAGTTGCCATATGAAATTGTGTTACTAAGATATGAGAACAATCATTATAAACTGGCAATCATAATAAATCACATTTTCTATGATGGGATTAGTAATGATTTATTCACAAGGCGAATAAAAGATAAACTGTCTAATATATCTACCCCGTTAAATGCAGACTACAGTGAATATGCTTATAAAGTCGGGGAATATGCAGGGCAATGTGACATCTCTCTTTTAGAGCGGGAAATGGAATTAAAGGAATTCCTTAAGCTGCATAAAAATGTAAAGAAGCTTAAGAAAAAAGGATTCCAAAGAGTTTGCATTCCCATAAATCACCAGAAAGATGTAATGGGTCAGGTTATGGAATCTGTTATTAGTATGACAAGTGATAGTTATGACGGAGATGAAAGACCTGTGCTTTTGATTTTTAATGGCAGATACTGTGAGGAAAATGGAGCTGCTGGTGCAATTGGAAATTGCCTTGATATTTTGCCTATGGTTGCTTCAAAGGAAACAACAAATGACAAAATCACACACAAGATAGAACTACTAAAAAGTAAAAAAGTAAATGTCCTAGATACCTTAAGTGAGACAGGGAAAGTAGACATTGAAGAGGAAATACTTAAGAAAAGTGTAATTCTCAACATCCAGGCAAATGTTGAGAATGGGTTAACTGATGATTTGGATAAATTAAAGAGTCAGATCCCTGATTTCCCAGATTCATACTATTATTTAGTACGTATTGGAAGCCAGCTTGAAATAATTGGCATATGATTACTTTAATACTAACAAAATAATAATTTACTAGAAGGAGTAGATATGTGGTTTTCGAAAATTAGAAAAAATAAGAAACAATTTATATTGGTGTTCATAATCATTACTGTTATTTCCTGTGTGTTGTCAACATGCATTTCTTTGACAAGTAGCGTTAATGATTATGTTGATGACTATTATGCGAAATACTACGATGAATTTGTTTTCCTGAATTTAGAGGATGAGAAAAACAGCCTTACCCGCTACTTTGATGAAAAAGAAATCGATTATGTTGAGACCCAAGGATATTCTGTTGATTTTAATGTTTACTTAAATGGTAAGAACCTAAAATTAAAAAGAGGATATATTGCGATAATCAATGATGATTATCAGAATAATCCATGGAATTTAACAATATTGGAACAGGAAAATGAATCTATTAAGCCTACTGAACACGAGATTTGGGTTCCTAAAATTGTGGCAGATGCCTGTGAAATAAATATAGGTGATAAGGTTACCATAAAAAATGACAATAAAAGCATTGATTATACAGTAACAACAATAGTAAACGATGCTTTGGAGCCTACTACAATTATTGGAAATAATAATTTTTACGTAAATGATTCTATTTCTGAAATTATGTCAGAAGATAAAACATTGTTTTTCTTTGGGTATAACTATTCGGCTGGAGTAAGTATTTCTGACGATTTTGAGGACTATCTGGGACATACATATTATGGATCAATGACCAGTGCAAAAGCTTTTTCAAATGTTGCAAAACTGACTACTGTGACAGTAGGTGGAATAGGACTCATTGCTTCAATTCTGATATTTATAGCTGCGATTATTGTAATAAGATTTATTCTTTGGAACAGTATTTTGCGAGAATATAAAAATATAGGGATATACAAGGCACTGGGATTCTCTAACCGAAAAATAGCCAATATATATCTTACCGTATTTGGAATGCCTAGTTTGATTGGAGTTATATTAGGAAGCATTGCGAGCTTTTTTGTTTCAAATCAGTTTGTCAGTGAAATAGTTAAATATATAGGCAGTTATAAAGTAAAGTCTGGGAATGTTGCACTGGTACTTATTAGCAGTTTGGTTCTGTTTGTGGTTTACATGCTGACTTTAGATGGAATGTTGAAGAAATTGAAAACGATTGATCCTGTAGAAGCTTTAACTATAGGAATAAAGAGAAACGAGAAAAAGCTTTCGGCTTCCTTGATTCAGCATAAACCTAATCCATTTGCGTTGGCAATAAATGATATTGTGAAGTATAAAAAGCAAAATATAATGATTTTCACAATATTTATTATGGTAAGCTTTTTGGTTACATTTTTCTACAACATTAACTGTTCTGTCATGAATATTCATGATTATACCGAACGCTGGTTTGGAAATATGGTAAGCGATTGTATTATCAATACTTATGATTACGAAAATAATCTTGATGATATATATGAGTATTTGGACGATGATCCTGATATAAAAGAATACCGCTATGGATGCTTCAGTGGTTCAGGTATCGTTTCGATTGATACAGATGCTTACAACATAGGAAGCTCGACACTTATATATAGTGCATACAATGATTACGATGAAAATGATAATTTTTCCTGCATGGTTGATAAGGGCAGAAATCCTAATAATAAGAATGAGATTGCTATTGCAAAGAATATCGCATCAGATAGTGGACTTGATATAGGCGATAAAATTGTCATTACAGTTGATGGCAAGGAAAAGGAATTGGAAGTTGTTGGAATATACTCCTCAATTTATAATAATTCTTATACCTACAGGATTATGCTTGATCTTATTCCTGAAGACTATTACCAGTATATGAATATAGATATAGTTGTAGCCTTAAAGAATCCGGATGATATAGCAAGCTTCAGCAAAACAATAGAAGATAAATTTGCCGGAACACAAATTGAGAAGATTTCTAGTGATATTGAAAATGGCTTAAGTGATCTTGATATTATCAATCCTATCATTATTGTAATTTTGGCAGCTATTGTCTTGTTCTGCATGTTAAATGTAATAAACATAATCATAGTGACTAAGATAGACAATAGAAAAAATTATGGAATCATGAAAGCGATAGGTTTTTCAAATGCTCAGATTATTTGCAGAATGATGTTTAGAATAATGGTGGTATCAATGGTGGCCTCTGCTTTGGGGTATCTTATTTATTTCCAGTGTGGAAGTTATATCTTTAAGGCGGTTGTGCTGGGAATAGACGGAATCGTGCATATCATTCAAAACGATATTGCCGTTTTGGGAATGTTGAATGCATTTATTTTCATTGTTTCACTTATAAGTATGTTATCAATAAAAAATATATCTACAGTAGAGTTAATGGAGGAGTAAGAAAATGGAAGTTATACTTAAAGCAGATCGTTTATATAAATCATATTTTTCAGATAAGCAGGAATATCAAATACTCAATGGCATTAATGTTGAGTTCTATAAAGGGGATTTCACTGTGATAATGGGAAGCTCAGGATCTGGAAAATCCACCCTGTTATATTCAATCAGTTCTATGGATAAGCCCACGTCAGGGGATATTACAATTTGTGATAAGAAGTTAGGGGGAATGAAAGAAAAGGAAGTAAATAAATTACGTAATAAAGATATTTCTTTTGTTTTTCAGAATTTTAATCTGTTAAATGATGTGTCAATAATGGAAAATATTACACTCACTGGGTTACTTAATTGCAAGGATAAAGAAAGAGTTATTAACAGAGCGAAAGAACTGTTGAAAATGCTTCAGCTAGAGCAGCACATGTCTAAATATCCAACAGAGTTATCTGGCGGACAGCAGCAAAGAGTTGCAATTGCAAGAGCGCTTATAAATGAGCCATCCATAGTTTTTGCAGATGAGCCTACTGGTGCATTGAACTCATCTTCGAGTAAAGCGGTATTGGATGTATTTACTGATATTAATAGATCCGGACAATCCATTATAATGGTTACTCACGATATAAAAGCAGCTTGTAGATGCACAAGATTACTGTATTTGAAGGATGGAAAAATAGACGGTGATTATAAAATGAAACCTTATGAAGAAAAAGATCAAGAGGAAAGAGAACGCGAAGTATTTGACTTTTTAAAGAGTAAGGGCTGGTAAAATGGGCAAAATATTATTTGTTAATTTGCCATTTTCAGGACATGTAAATCCAACATTAGGATTGGCAAAATGGTTTGTAAAAAACGGATTTTTTGTTGGGTACATTTTATCTGAACCATGGAGAAGTAAGATTGAAGAAACAGGTGCTGAATTCATTCCTTATACAGATTATCCCGAAAAAGCCATGGCTGTCGAAATGGAAAGCTTTATATGCTACAAAGCTGCTTATAATACGGCATTACAATATACTGGAGAATATAGCCTTTTAATCTATGAAAATTGGTTTTTCTTAGGAGAAAGATTAGCAGAAGAGATGGACATTCCGTGCGTAAAGCTATTCTCAAATCCTGCATTTAATGAAACTTATATTAAGAATGAGATTTTAATGAAATCATCGCTGTTGTTTCATATGAGATATAAGCCAATCAGGAAAATAATATCTAGGCTGTCAGCGGGTGGTATTAAGTATAAGTATGAAGACATGTTCATGGAAATGGCAAAAACTCCAGCGGAAATTAATATTGTATATACCATAAGGGAATTCCAGCCATATGAAAATGAATTTGATGATCGCTTTTTATTTGTAGGACCTTCAATGCGGGGAATTGATAATGATGTGGAATTTGAAATTCCTGATTCCGAATCAAAAGTAATATATTTGTCATTTGGAACAATAATCAATAATTACAAATTCATTTCAAAGTGCATAAGGGCTTTTGAAGATACGGATTATTCAGTTTTAATCTCAATTGGAAAAGGAATTGATTGTAAGAAGTTTAGGAATGTAAATTCTAATATTCACATTTATAATTATGTTCCTCAGTGTTTTGTGTTAAGCAAGGCAGATCTGTTTATTACACATGGAGGTCAGAATAGTATAAATGAGGCTATGTATTATGGCGTTCCTATGCTGGTGCTTCCACAGGGATTTGATTGCGAAAGTAATGGAGATCAAATTGAGAGATTGCAAATAGGTAAAAAGATACGACAGGAAATTAGTGAAGATGATTTGCTGAAACAAACAAAAATGCTTTTGGAAGATGAAAATACACAGGATAACTGCAGGAAAATTTCAAAAATAATGAATTCTATTAATGCAGATCAAATGGCAGGAGAAAGGATTCAACAGTATATTGAAAAACATAATTTATAGGATGTGTACAAAATGAGAAAGATGTCGGACACAGAAAAAATAATATATTATAACAATGGTTTTAATCATGCAATGGCAATTATTGTAAGATTCCTCGGTGCAGTATTGAATATTGGTGTAGCTTTAATATTACAATTCTGTATTGATAGTGTAACTACAAGAGATCCTGAAATACTTTTTAAAGGTATATATTTACTGGCTGCGTATTTGATCGTTTATCTAGTGTTTAGCTTTATGGATAGAAGATATACTAACAGATATATAAAGAAAGGGCTACTGCAATTCAAAAATTATATTTTTGAGAGAATTTTGGACAGTTCAAGTGCGCAGTTCCAGGATGAAAAATCAGCGAAATTTTTATCAGCATTTTCTAATGATTTAAACAGTGTTGAAACACACTATTTGCTTGGAAGCTTGGAAATGATTAGTAATATCACTCATTTTACATTGGCGATATTATTTATGGCTGTTATGTGTTGGTATATGGCAGTGCCGTTATGCGTGATTGTTGGTATATGTTTGGGACTTGCTGTTAAGTATGGAAAAGTGCTTATAAATGTTGAGTATTCTACGGCTGAGCAAAATCAATATTTCCTTGATAAAGTTAAAGATTTGTTAAATGGATATATTGTAATTAAAAGTTTTAGAGCAGAAAAGGAAATCCTTGCGATTTTTTCCAAGAAGAATAGCGAACTGGAGGAAAAAAAAAGAGAGAGAAGAGCAACCAACAATATGGTTTCCATTTTGGGAGATGTCTCTTCAGTGATTGTAAATAGTTGTATATATATTATAGGATTTGGTCTTTGTTTTTACGGAATGCTTACATTGGGAAAAGTAATGTCCATGATTGCAGTTGCAAACTATATTGTATCTCCGGTAAGAAACCTTCCTGGATTGATCAGCAATAAAAAGGCAGCAATCAGACTAATAGAAAGATTAGATAAAGAAACTTTCGCAGAGACTGAAATAGAAAAGCTAACACAAGAAGTTGATTTTGAGAATGAAATAGTTTTTGAGAATGTTTCTTTTGGATATATACCTGGAAATGAGGTTATTAAAAACTTGAACCTGAAATTCGAAAAAGGAAAAAATTACGCAATTGTTGGAGGAAGTGGAAGTGGAAAGACATCGATTTTCAAGCTTCTTTTGGGGTATAACAAAAACTACGATGGAAGTATCAAGATAGGAAGCACTGATTTGAAGGATATTGAATCAGATGTTTTATTTGATATTTTTTCTATTATTCAGCAGGATGTTTTCCTTTTTGATAGCAGTATAGTAAACAACATTACTATGTTTAAAGAATTTGATAATCAGGTTTTGGAAGAAATAATAAAAAAATCAGGACTTAGTAAGTTGATTGAAGCAAAAGGAAAAGATTATAAATGCGGCGAAAATGGCAAGAATTTGTCAGGTGGAGAAAAGCAAAGAATATCTATTGCCAGATGCTTGATCCGTAAAACCCCGGTTATTTTGATTGATGAGGCTACATCTTCACTGGATAATATTACTGCGTTGAACGTTGAAAAAGCAATATTAGGCATAAAAGATGCAACGAAGATTATTATTACTCATCGATATAATGAGGAAATCCTTAGAAAATATGATGAAATAATTGTGTTAAATAAAGGTAAATTAATGGAAAAGGGTACGTTTGATGAGTTATACAATAAGAAAGAGTTCTTCTATTCACTGTATAATTTATCAAGTGCAACATGATACATATGGAAGATAAAAAAAAGTTTTGGTTAAATTATAATGATATAGTAAGGTTTTTAGCAATTATAGGAGTTTTATTTATCCATACTACTGCATATGCGTGGTCATCGCAAGAAGTGGGCACATTTAATTGGAATATTTTATCTGTATATAATTGTTTGGGAAGAATTGGGGTGCCGCTGTTTGTAATGATTTCTGGAGCGATTTGGCTTAATCCCAATAAAGAATTTGATTTTCTGAAACTGGTTAAAAAAAATATAAAGAAATTAGTAATAGCCTTCCTTTCATGGACATGGATCTATTCGATTGCATATATGATTGGGATGGGGGTTAAATTTGATGTCGATGGAATACGAATTTTTATAGAACAGTGCCTAGTTGGACATTATCATATGTGGTATTTGCAAATGATAATTGCACTATATATGTGTCTGCCTATTTGGCGTTATATAGTAATAAATGAAAGAATATATATCTATCTGCTTAGATTTTCATTTATTGTTGGAATTATATTTCCCACAATTAATGAGATACCATATTTAAATGTTTTTAATAATATTTACAAAAACTGTCATTTTGCCATAGGTTCAGAG
>CAMWWJ010000034.1 GCA_947177925.1 uncultured Lachnospiraceae bacterium | reverse complement strand
TACGCATTGTTCTTAAAAACCGGAACCCGCCCTGGCGGGTTTGCTTTTGTTTGTAGGGGCTCTATCTACGAGTTTGGCCAACGCGGGATATGTATCCGGAAGCGCCGGAGCTTGGTATTTACATTTTTCCGGAGGATGCTAAGGTGGGAGCCGATGCCATCGAAGAGCTGGGACTTCGGGATACGGTTTTTGAGTATGAAATCACCTCTAACAGAGTGGATTGCTACAGCGTGCTTGGCATTGCAAGGGAAGCTGCGGTTACCTTTGGCAAACCATTTATTTCGCCAAAAGTAGAAGTAAAGGGAAACGGAGAAAAAATAGAAGATTATATTTCTGTGGAAGTAAAGGATCAGGAGCTTTGTCCAAGATATTGTGCAAGGGTCTGCACCAATATCAAGATCGGTCCCTCACCAAAATGGATGCAGAGAAGGCTGGCAGCAAGCGGCATCCGTCCTATCAACAATCTGGTTGACATTACCAATTATGTGATGGAAGAATACGGCCAGCCTATGCATGCCTTTGATTTATCCACTGTTGCAGGCAATAAAATCATAGTTCGCAGGGCAAAGGACGGAGATGAATTCCAGACTTTGGACGGACAGATCAGAAAGCTTGACAAAGATATGCTGATGATTTGTGATGGAGAAAAGGAAATAGGTATTGCCGGAATCATGGGCGGTGAGAATTCTAAAATTACGGATGAGGTAAAAACCGTATTATTTGAAGCTGCCATTTTCCATGGAGCTAATATTCGGAAATCAGCAAAACGTCTTGGACTTCGTACCGAGGCTTCCGGCAAGTTTGAAAAAGGACTGGACCCCTATAATGCAGAGGCTGCCATTAACAGAGCCTGTCAGTTGATTGAGGAATTAGGCTGCGGGGAAGTAGTGGACGGCATGATAGATGTAAAAGTACCTTTAAAGGAGCTTAACCGGATTCCTTTTAAAGCGGAAAGAGTCAACGGTCTGCTTGGAACAGATATTTCCGAACAGGAAATGCTTTCCATTTTTGAACGTCTGGAATTAAAAGTGATTACAGAAGAAAACGGAGATAAGGTTCTTGAAATTCCTTCCTTCCGTCAGGATTTAGAGGGAATTGCGGATATTGCGGAGGAAGTGGCAAGATTTTACGGCTATGATAAGATTCCAACCACCCTTCCAAGCGGGGAAGCTACTACAGGAAAGCTGCCTTTTAAGCTACGCATTGAAGAAAAGGCAAGGGACATTGCGGAGTACTGTGGATTTTCCCAGGGAATGTGCTACTCCTTTGAAAGCCCTAAGGTATTTGATAAGCTGTTATTGCCAAAGGAGGATGTGCTCAGAAAAGCAATTGTGATTGCAAATCCATTAGGGGAGGATTTCTCCATTATGAGAACCATCTCCTTAAACGGAATGCTTACTTCTTTAGCGACCAATTATAACAGAAGGAATAAGGATGTCAGGTTATATGAGCTGGGCAATATTTATCTGCCAAAGGAATTGCCTCTTACAGAGCTTCCGGAAGAAAGAATGGAATTTACTCTTGGCATGTATGGAGATGGGGATTTCTTTACCATGAAAGGTGTGGTAGAAGAATTTTTTGAGGCTGTGGGCATGGATAAAAAAGCAGTATATGACCCCAATGCAGGAAAGTCCTTCTTACATCCCGGCAGACAGGCAAATATTATCTATGACGGAGAAACGGTAGGATATTTAGGAGAAGTTCATCCGGAAGTATGCGATAACTATGATATTGGAACAAAGGCTTATGTGGCAGTGCTTGACATACAGTCAATCCTTCCTTTTGCAACCTTCAACAGAAAATATCGGGGAATCGCCAAGTATCCTGCTGTAAAACGTGATATTTCCATGGTAGTGCCAAAGGAAATTTTAGCAGGTCAGATTGAAGCAATGCTTGCCCAAAGAGGCGGTAAAATTCTGGAACATTATGAACTGTTTGACATTTATGAAGGGGAACAGATCAAAGAAGGCTTTAAATCCATGGCATATTCCATTTATTTCCGTGCCAATGACAGAACCTTGGAAGAAGCGGATGTAAACGGTGCCATGAAGAAGATTTTAAACGGCCTGGAAGGACTTGGCATTGAGCTGAGACAATAGGAAGTCCGGATGGATTCGGGAAAATAGAGAAATGAGAACAATATGGATAACATAAAAAAATCAGATTTTTATTTTGAACTGCCAAAGGAGCTGATTGCCCAGGACCCTTTGGAAGACAGAAGCAGCTCGAAGCTGCTTACATTAAAAAAAGACACCGGCGAGATTTCCCATCATACTTTTCGGGAAATTACCGGTTTCTTAAAGCCGGGGGACTGTCTGGTATTAAATGATACAAAGGTGCTTCCGGCAAGGCTTATGGGAGTCAAGGAAGATACCGGGGCAAATGTGGAGGTACTTTTGCTGAAAAGAAGGGAAAATGACTGCTGGGAAACACTGGTAAAGCCGGGAAAAAAGGCAAGGCCGGGAACCAGACTGGTCTTTGGAGACGGACTGTTAAAGGCAGAGGTGTTAGAAGTATTAGAAGAAGGAAACCGGCTGATTCAGTTTTCCTATGAAGGTATTTTTGAAGAAGTACTGGACCGGCTTGGGGAAATGCCTCTTCCCCCTTATATTACCCATAAATTACAGGATAAGACCAGATATCAGACTGTATATGCGAAATATGAAGGCTCTGCGGCTGCACCTACAGCAGGACTGCATTTTACAAAAGAGCTTCTCGAAAAAATCGAAGAAATGGGAGTTTCCATTGCCTATGTAACCCTGCACGTAGGACTTGGAACCTTCCGTCCTGTAAAGGTGGATAATATATTAGAGCATCATATGCATTCGGAATATTATCAAATATCAAAAGAAGCAGCCGAAAAGATTAACAGGGCAAAGGCAGAAGGACACCGGGTCATTGCGGTTGGCACAACAAGCTGCCGGACCCTGGAAAGCGCTGTGAAAGAGGATGGAGCGATAGAAGAGTGCTGTGATAATACGGAAATCTTTATTTATCCCGGTTATCAGTTTCAAATGATTGACGGATTGATTACAAATTTCCACCTGCCGGAATCCACGCTGATTATGCTTGTATCGGCACTGGCAGGCAGGGAGCATGTGCTTTCGGCATATGAAGAGGCTATTCGGGAGAAATACCGATTCTTTTCATTTGGGGATGCCATGATGATTTTGTGACATTGAATTATGCATTTATAAGGATGAAATGAGGTACAGTATAATGTTGCCATAATTAAGAATTAGGGGTTAGCTGATTTTGTATAAAGAAAACATTATAATTTATCTACATTGCGTCATATTGTCACCAAAATACATAAGAAGGAGTTATTTATGTCTAAGATTAAATGTCCACAATGTGGAAATGAGATGCAAAAAAATGAGGAAAATTGTCCTCTGTGTGGAGTTGTTTTGAGTAAGTCAGGAAATGAAGCACTTCATACCCAAATAGGTGTAACAAAAATATGATTGGCAAAACAACAGGAAATACCGCCAACAGTCAAGATTTGATTGATAAAAGACAATATTTTTGATAGAATGGACAAAGCAGATACAGAAAACGGGCAGGAAAAACTAGCCGGACAATGGAGGGTTGCTATGCGGAAAGTCAGTTACTTACCTCTGTGGCATTTGCTCTTAGAGAGGGGAATGACTAAGAGCCAAATGCGTATTGAAGCAGGGCTTACCACAAATGTACTTGCCAACATGAACAAGGAGCAGCACATCTCTATGGAATCACTTATACGGATATGTGATGCGCTGGATTGCAATTTGAATGATGTGGTGGAGCTGGTTAAGGCAGAGGAATAATAAAATATAGTTACGGTAACAGGGAATTGCGGACAGATGCAGTTCCTTTTGTTTTGCAGTGGATTAGTCCTTAGACTGTTTCCGTTTTGCACTGTTCCGACGTTTCTTTGCGTCGGGTTCCAAGATTTCAGACTGTCCAAGCATATCTGCCATATCATCAATATTCTTTTCAGTAGGCTTGATTTTTAGAAACTGGCTGAATATGTAAGCAAGTTTCTGTTTTGAAGTGCCTGCAAAGGATTCAGCTTTTTCAAGAATATCTTCCCAATATTCGGTTACAGTTTTAGGTGGGGCAGAGTCAAGGTCGCCTTTATGGGCGTTCCTGATGTCTTGGATAATGGTGTGCATATCGTCATCAATCACATGGGCAAAATAGTCATTCAGTTCAAGGTGTTGTGCTTTCAATGTATTCAGCACAAGGTCGTATTCATCGGGATTATACCGCTTTACAAGCCGCTTTCTGCCTGTGTCTACCACAAAATTAAGTGATTTGACCTGCATATCGGCAAGACCGTCAACATATATCTCCAAGTCAAGCATGAGTTTCCGAAACTGTTCATGTGTGATAAGTTCTGACAGGAGCAGCGTGTTGATTTTTTGGTCTTTGAGAAGCGTCAGGGCAGCGTCACTTAGGTGCAGATCGGACAGGGCAATGTTGTCAAGCTGTCTGTTTTCAGTTATGCCAAGCAGATAATCCGTTGATACATCATAGAACTTTGCCAATTCAATGATGTTCCTATGGGGTATTTCTTTATAATCATCAGATTCATAAGAGCCAAGCGTGGAAGCGGGGATTTTTGTCTGCTGTGACAGTTGTTCCAAAGTCATTCCCTTTTCTACACGCAGGTCTTTTAGGCGTTCCTGTATGCTTAATTGTGTTTTCATAGATAAATCTCTCCTTTACGAAAACAGAATACCACACAAACAGGCGGATTCCTACCGGAAATTTCCAGCATGATAGAAAAAAGCTGTTTTTGGGGAAATTTCCGACATGATGGATATACGGGAAAGAAAGACGTTTTGTTAGATAATGACGGTACAACTGAATGACTGTCCAAGCTGATATAAACCGCCAAGACCGAAGATTTGAGCGCTAATATTGGACGACACAGCGCCGACAAGGGTTGCCTGTCAGGAAACAGCAAGGGGAGAACAGCAACGATGAAAAAGTGTCCCAAATTGGACATATTTATTTGGTACCGGAAGGGTACCATTAAATTGGATTGGTACCAGTCCGGTACCAGAGAAAGGAGTATGGAATGAAATTATCAAGATATGAGCAGGAGGTTGTTATCAACTTTAATGCAGATGAAAGCGAAGCAACGGTTTACACAGCTAATCCGGTGTGGATACGAAAAATGGATAAGCTGTGTAAAGAGTTTCCGGAGGTAATAAGATTGAAGTCATGGACGGAAGTGAGTAAGACTTATGTTTTACCGAAAAATCTTGTCAGGATTGGAAAGCCGAAAACGTTAAGTGAAGCGCAGCTTAGGCATTTACGGGAGTTGCAGAACAGGGAATAAAAATTGACGAGATTGGGAGATTTTTATACTAAAACAGCACATTTCTATTTGCTTCTTAAAAAAATACTTATTACTGAGAAAATATCATTTTAATGTATGAAGAAATTTTTGGGGTATAAATGAACCATTTTGGGAAATAGGAACTCTTATTATTAGATGCATCGAAAATGTAAGGAAGAAAAGATTGATGAAGGAAGAAATTTTGGTAGAGTAGTTAAAGGCGGGAAACAGGGATGCTTTTGACGCGTTGTATGAGAAATACAAGAAGCTGGCGATTGATACGGCGAGGGCGCATATAAAAAACGTTGTAAAGCGAGAATGGGGGATTAATATGAACGTAGACAAAAAATTTGAGCAGAAGGTCAGGGAAGCATTACAGGAAGAATGTGAAGGTATTTTGGCTCCGGACAAACTGAAACAAAGAATTGATGAAGAAATCAGTTTAAAGGAAAAATCTATGAGGACTAAAATAAAAAAGAAAATATCAAATTATTGAAATTAAAAAATTTTTGATCATTTGGGGGAAGCGATTCGTTATTATATATAGAGAGGCATTTTTCGGAGAGGAGTTGATAGCGTGTGAATATGGAAGAAATGCATTCCGATGATGCTTTAGTAGAGCGGATAAGGCTCGGTGATGAAAAAGCGGCTGAAGAATTGATAAAGCGCTATTATACATCTATTCTGCGATATTGTAAAAGCCATTGCCATGATCTGGAAAAAGCAGAAGATCTGACGCAGGAGACTTTCCTGAAACTGTTTAAGAACCTATCAGGATATAATGGGAAAAAGAAATTTAAGGCATATTTATATACGATATCACATCATTTGTGCATTGACGAAAGCCGAAAAATAGAAATTTGCTCTTTAGGAGATGAAGAAGAAATCGAAGATGAAAGTGATGAGATGCGGCGGATAGAGGATAAATCAGAAATAGAATATCTCTTAAATGTGTTATCGCCGGAGCAGAGGGAAGCGGTCATTTTACGATTTGGAGAGGAGCTTTCATTTCGGGAAATTGCAAAAGTAATGGATTGTAATATGCGGACAGCGCAGAGCAGAGTCAGAAATGCTTTGAAAATTATGAGAAAGGAGCAGAAAAATGAGTGATAGGGAATTAAAAAAGTATTTGCAGCAGTCTTTACAGCAAGGGGCAGAGCTTGGAAAGAACGGAAATGATATCAGGCTGGAAGAAACGATACAATTGTGTACTGAAATGATGCGAGAACAGAAACTGGCACAAAAATCACAGGAAGAACCACGAACAAGTTTTGTTCAGTATTTATCAGATATTTTCCGCTTTGAGGGGATACCGATTTTTGGATTACAGGCACTTGTATTATGCATAACATGTCTGAAAATATATACATTAGCAGATATTCCCCAATATATACCAGTTTTTATGCCACTGTTTGTATTGGCAGTCATGCCGGCTATGTTCAGGTGTCAGTATTATGGAATGAGTGAAATTGAAGCTGTTACAAGGGCTTCCGGTTCGCAGATCGTATTGGCAAAACTGGTTTTGGCTGGGGCTGCAAATCTTGTATGTATGACGGTTCTTATTTCTTTAGAGGTACATCTTCAAAACTCATACAGGGAAATAGGGCAGATGATTTTATATTGTTTGGTTCCTTATTTAGTCTGTATGGTAAGTATGTTACGCCTGATTCGACTGCGCAGGAAAGAAAATATACAAATATGTACGACTTTAGTGCTGGTTTCCTGTGTGTGCTGGGGAGTACTGGCAAAGACTATGCCGTGGCTGTATGAAGCGTCTGCTCTTGGTATATGGATTGTTGCCTTTTTGTTTTTTGCAGCGTTTTTCGTAAAAGAAATTTATTTCATTGTAGAAATGAGAAAGGAAGGGAAAATATATGGAATTATCAATTGACCGCTTGACAAAGCATTACGGAAGTAAAATAGCAGTAGATTGTGTCAGTGCAACCCTAAAACAGGGAGTCTATGGGCTTTTAGGAGCCAATGGCGCAGGGAAGACAACGCTGATGCGGATGGTGTGTGCTATTTTGGAATCGACATCGGGAGAGGTATTTCTGGATGGGAAGGACATAATTGAAATGGGTGCAAACTACAGAAATGTACTGGGATATCTTCCGCAGGACTTTGGATATTATCCTAATTATACAGCAATGGAATTTCTGATGTATATTTCTGCCCTAAAGGGGATTCCAAAGAACACTGCCAAAAAACGGACAGAAGAATTATTAGTGGAAGTAGGCTTAAGCGATGTTGCTGATAAAAAAATAAAGACTTTTTCCGGTGGCATGAAACAGAGAGTGGGAATTGCACAAGCATTACTTAATAATCCGGATATTCTGATTCTGGACGAGCCGACGGCGGGGTTAGATCCGAAAGAGAGGGTACGTTTCCGTAATCTGCTTTCTGACTATGCAGGGGATAAAATTGTTATTTTGTCTACACATATAGTTGCTGATATAGAGGCGATTGCAGACGAGGTTCTGCTTATGAAAAAAGGGAAATTTGTTTTACAGGGTAGTATTTCTGAGTTAATAAAAAAAGCGGACGGAAAAGTATGGGAGCTGACAGTACCACAGGAAGAGGCAAGAAAGTGGCAGGCAAAATCAACGGTTGCAAATTTAAGGCATGAGAGCGGGCAGATAGCGCTTCGTATCATCTCGGATAATAAGCCGAGCGAGGCGGCTGTTCCATGTGAGGCTGCGTTAGAGGACTTATATCTATATTATTTTCCGACAGAAAAGGAAGGAGTGTAGTAATGATGGAACTATTTTTATTGGAACATAAAAAACTATGGCGGAGAACAAGCACAAAAATTAGTGCTTTTTTGTGTTTTGTGTATCTGGTAGTATTTGGGAGCATACTTTCTTTCCAGTGGTTTAATTTTGGTAGCAAAGTTGATTTTACAAGCTCTGATTTCGGAAGAAATTTCGATGGATATGCTGCTATAAGAGACCGGCAGGAGTATGCGCTTTCATTTGGGAGGGTTTTGACTGACGAGTCCTTGCAACAATTAGTACAGGACTACCAGCAAATGGAAGAGGCTGATAGCAAAAGGGCATGGGGTTTAACTGACTGGATAATTCTCAATGATTGGCTGAGAAATTTGTGGCCTGAACTTCATGAGTCTGGAAGTTATCAGGCGGCTATCAGCTATTTTGAACCAGAAAAATTGACCGATTTTTATGAAAGAAGGCAACTGGTTCTTGAAAAATATCTGGAAAATAATAATCAGACGGGGAAAGAAAAGGAATACTTACTGCAGATAGATGAAAGGGTAAGCAAACCATTTTATTATGGGTGGATACAAGGCTGGCAAAATCTTCTGAGTAAGACGATTGATTTATCGGCAAATTCAATGGCACTGTTTCTTGCAATTGTTTTGTCCACGCTGTTTGCCGGAGAATGGCATGACAATACAAGCTCATTAGTATTGACAACAAAAAACGGCTGGAAAAAAATTGCTTTTGCTAAAATTGTTACAGGTTTGGCTTTTACAGTGGAATTATTTGCAATAATTGCAATTTGTGATATTGTATCGCAACTTTTCTTTATGGGAACTACTGGGTGGGATATGCCGGTTCAGATGATTAAGCTAACTGCCATTGCACCCATGAATATGCTACAGGCAGAAATTTATGAATGGACGTTTACGCTACTTGGGATGGTCGGATTTGCTGGAATTGTTATGCTGATATCTTCGGCTGTAAAAAGTAATGTACTGGCATTGCTCCTTAGTCTTGCGGTTGTATATGTTCCAACGATAATTGATCCGTATCTTCCTTTTGGGTTGCAGAAAACGTTAAGTTTAATTCCATTAGTGGGAAGTGGGACTGATATTTTCCGAACGTATACGTTTAATATCTTTGGAAAATATATTTGGTCGCCATATCTGATGATTGTCGTACCTGTGCTGATTGGTATTGTGTGTGTGCCGATAGCTATAAAGAAATGGTCAAGGATGATTAAGGTATAGAAAATGCTGGAAAATAGAGATTTAAGCATAAAAACAAGACGAAGAAGACTAAGGATTGCCGCAATATTCTGTATATTGTTTATGGCAGGCAATATGCTGGTAAAAAGTGAACTGCCTTCCATGCTTTGGAAAATGGGAATGATGGCAGTAAAAAATCATACAATTCCCATTTCTGATGAATGGAATTTGATCGTTGTAAATCGGTGGAATGAGATACCAGAGAATTATAGTGTTACGCTTATCGAACTGGAAAACGGTCAAAAGGTAGACAGTAGGATATATCCAGATTTGCAGGAGATGTTTGATGCGATGAGAGCAGAAGGAATATATCCTACTGTTAGGGAAGGATATAGGACAGCAGAGGAACAGCAAGAAATTCTTGAAGAAAGAATACAAAGGTATATAAATGAAGGATATTCGAGGTCAAGGGCTGAAAGAACTGCAAAAAAATGGGTTGCGGTTCCGGGAACGAGTGAGCATCAATTGGGGATTGCTGTTGATATCAATGCTGATAAAACAAGATCTACAAATGACGAAGTTTATACATGGCTTGCTAAAAACGCATATAATTATGGATTTATTTTAAGGTATCCACTAGGAAAGGAGGATATTACTGGTGCTGAATATGAGCCGTGGCATTTTAGATACGTTGGTATAGAACATGCACAAATAATATATGAAAACCATATTTGTTTGGAAGAATATTTATTAAATAGACTATGCAATTAAAGTGAGAAAGCGTTTGTTGGAAGAAAACCAATGAACGCTTTTCTCTATTTAACGATAGTGGTACACTGTTGTTCCCCGTCAGTCCTGACTTCGTTCCAGATGCAGTTAATTTCAGAAATGGAAGTGAGGACAATGACAGATAAGGAAGATAAGACAGTGTGGCAGTTTGTACTATTCTGTCGGACAGCTCTGAGGTATGAAAAAAGAACTATTACAATGAATGGAAACATACGGCAGAGCGTGGAACGCAGGCGGGGATATTCGATACATGAGTGTCCCTTTTCCTATGCCCGTTATCCATATCATTATTAACAGCGTTAAGGGCAGAGAGGAGTGAGAAAATGAGTGAAAATAAATTAAGAAGCAGAGATGCGATTGATGCGGAATTACAGAAAACAAAAACCGAACTTGCCATTGCAAAACACAGGGAAGCAAAACTGCGTAATCAGATAAAGGGCATGACAGAAAAGGAACGCAGGCACCGCAATATTATATGGGGAAGTCGCTTTGAATACCTTATCAGGGAAAAACTGAATGTTTCCAAAGAACAGCTTGCCACTCTGAATGATGACACAGTAAAAGATGTTCTGAATACTCTCTTTTCTGATTTGTATTTTTGCCGGACAATGCAGAATATTTTGACAGAAAAAGTAAAACCACAATCCCCGACGGAATAAAGTTATCTGCCGAAACGTGGCGGACGAAACTGCAAAACTTTGTGGGCAGATAAAGGCTGCTCTTTAGCCTTTATCTGAACGCAAAGTTCACTAAAGGGTAGGGCGGAACGCCCGTAGGGGAATTGTCGTTTCCCCTGTTGACTGCCGCAAGGCAGGCAAAGCCCCGCAGGGCGCACACACGCGAAGCGTGTATAAGTGCGCCCTTGTCAAACGTAGCAAAGCTACGTTTTCCGTCGGGGATAGAAAAATGCGGAAAAGGAGAGTGGTACATATAAGCACGAAAATGATACACCTTAATGCAAAGATTATCAGCAGGGGCGGGGAAAAACCGCAGTCGGCTGTGGCTTCCGCTGCATACCGGAGTGGGACAAAGATATATTGCGAATATGACGGTGAGATAAAAGATTTTTCAAGGAAAGGTCATGTGATATATTCCGAAATCCTACTGCCTGAATATGCGCCGAAAGAATTTGCTGACCGTTCCGTTTTATGGAACGCAGTTGAAAATTTTGAAAAAGGGAGCAGGGCGCAGCTTTCAAGGGAGATTGAATTTTCACTGCCCTGTGAACTTGATGCGGACGAAAGGTTAAAAGCCGCTAAAAAACTTGCAGAATTTTTCAGGGATAAGGGAATGGTGGTCGATATGAACCTGCACAATCCTGACCATAAGAACCCAAACCCACACTGCCACCTTATGCTTACCATGCGCCCGTTCCAAAAAGACGGGACTTTTTTAGAAAAGAAGTGCTGGCGTGAATATGAGCTTGATAAAAACGGTCAGAAAATCCCGACAAAGAAAGGGAACGATTATAAATCGCATAAAGTCTATGCCACTGATTGGGACGATAAGGGAAACGTGGAAAAATGGCGGGCATTGTGGGCGGATATTGAAACTGATTTTTATAAAAAGAACGGATATGAGATTACAGCGGAACACCGTTCTTTTGAAAGACAGGGGATAGACCTTTTGCCGACGATCCACATGGGGGCGGCAGTGACCGCAATGGAGCGCAGGGGCATTCAGACCGAAGTCGGGAACATGAACAGGGAAATCAAAAAAATCAATGCCCTTATCATATCCAGCATGGAGAACGTGGAACGCCTGACAGATAAGATTGCCTTTCTTGAAAAAGAGAAAAAAGCCATTGAACGGGACGAAGAAAAAGGAATGCAGACACAGGAAAGTAAACCGGACACCCTTATTTCAATCCTGATGGAGTGGCAGCAAAACCGGAGCGCATTTATTCAGGACAACAATATCCGCCAGCGCATGGACACAAAAACAGGAAATATAAAAGATTTTTCTGCTATGGTGGCGTTCCTGCAATCGCATAAAATTGAATCGCTTGAAGATTTACTGAAAATGGTGGAGGACACGAAAAAGCGTCGGAGTGACAACATTCACAACCAGCGTGAGTTAAATGCAAAACGGAAGAAAATGTCCAATATCGTTGATATCTACCAAGCCTACAAACCATATGCGGAGTACCTGAAAAAATACGAAAGTCTTTCCGGCAGGCAGAAACAGTCTTATTATGACAAAAATGCGGACAAGATTGAAACTGCGCTCTCTTACCGGACAGGGCTGAAAAACATGAGTGGTACGGATAAGCTACTTCCGAAAACGTGGAAAAAGGAACTTGAAGAACTGAAAGAGGAAAGCGCAAAGCTGAAACATGATTTAGCGGAAAATGACGCCATTCTTGGGGAGCTTGCGGAGATTGCGGACAAGGTGGCAATGGTACAGAGGGCAAAAGCAAAACAGAATGAAATACTTCCCAATCTTGGGGAGAAAAAAAGCATAAAAAAGGAAAGGGGCAGCTATGGCAGAGAATAAGAAATATTATTTCCTCAAGCTCAAAGAGGATTTTTTTGACCAGCGTGAGATTGTGGCCTTGGAAGGTTCAAAAGATGGCGTTTTATATGTGAATATCCTGCTCAAGCTGTATTTAAAATCATTGCAGCATAACGGGAAACTGCTCTTAAATGAGATGACGCCGCTTTCTGCGGAGATGATCGCACTGCTCACAAGACAAGAGATAGGAACGGTGGAGAGAGCGATACGGGCATTTATGCAGCTTGGGCTTGTGGAGGTATTGGAAGATAACACTTACTATATGCCGGAAATTCAGGAAATGACGGGAAAAGGCTCGTCCGATGCGGAACGCAAGGCAAGATACCGCAGATTGAAAGCGGAGGATAATACACCGTTTCTTACAGAGAAAAATACAGGTATGGGACAAAATTGGGACAATGTCCCGCCTGTGTCCCAATTCTGTCCACCAGAGATTAGAGATAAGAGTATAGAGAATAGAGATAAGAACTTAGATAAAAGAGAGAGTGAGAGAGAAAAAGGCACACGCACACGCTGTTATGGAAAATATGAAAATGTCATTCTCACAGAAAAGGAATACCATGCGCTTATTTCCGATTATCCTGATGAATACATGGATATGATTGAACATTTATCTGCTTATATGGCTTCTACCGGACGGACATATGAAAATCATCTTGCCACAATGGAACGCTGGAAAGTGGAGGACAGGAAAAAAGCAAAAAAGAAAGGCTACGTTTACAATAGCAGTTTTAAGGAGGGCGAGAGTTTATGAGTGAAACGGATATACAGACAGTAATTGATGATATGCTTGCGGAACTGATGAAAGAGGGCATTGCCGACAAGGGCGATTATGTTGACAGCGATACCGGACTCCTGATGTGCGGGAAATGCCACACAAAAAAGCAGACGCTTGTAAAACTGATGGGGCGGACGATGAAACCGTCATGTTTATGCAGATGCAGGGTGGAGGAATTGGAGAAAGAGAAACAGGAACGGGAGGAAAGGGAACTGATAGAGGGCATTTCAAGGCTGAAAAGCGCAGGACTTCAGGACAATACCTTTTTCGGGTATACTTTTGCAAACTGTGACGGAACGCACCCCTGCGCCGGATATGCACACCGTTATGTGGAGCAATTTGGGGAATTTCAGAAAAGCGGGCAGGGATTACTGTTTTGGGGAAATGTAGGAACCGGAAAGACATTCCTTGCTGGCTGTATCGCTAATGCGCTTATGGAGAAGAATATCCCTGTGCTGATGACAAGTTTCCCTAAACTGTTAAATGCGCTTGGCGGGATATACAGCGGTGAAAAGAATGAATACCTGAAAAGCCTGAACCGATACCAGCTACTTATCATTGATGATTTAGGCGTGGAACGTGACACTCCTTATGTGCTGGAAACGGTCTACCTTGTCATTGATGAGCGTTATAAAAGCGGCAACCCGTTCATTATCACAACCAACCTGTCATTGGAGGAATTGCAGAATCCGGCAGATTTGGAACATGGGCGCATTTATGACCGGATCATGGAGAGATGTGTTCCGGTTGTCTTTTCAGGAAAGAATTACCGGACAGGCAGGGGCAGGACAAATATGGAGAATGCTTCAGGCATTTTAAAGGCATAAGAATATAACAGTAACTTATGGGTGTGGCAGCGTCAATAAGTCCATATCTTTGTACAGCGTTAGGGCAATTACGGAGAAATCTGTAACTGTCTTTATTTTTGCATAAATATAGGCAGTGCAGATAGAAAGGGAATAAATTATGGGTAATATGACAGGTAATTGCACTGATACAAAAGCAACTATTACAGTCAAGGCAGTTTTTGACGGAAACCAAAGTGGACAGCAGGCGTTTATGAAACTGATACGGAGGAAATACCGTACCAGCGGAGCTGATGCGCCAAACAATGATATTGATAAAACAGAATATAGTATTGATAAAACACAATATATAGATTATACTATGAACAGTGGAGCAGACGTTGGCGGTACAACTGTTAGTTTTGCGGAAAATGGAGGACAGCATGATGGATTCTAATTTCGCAGCATTACAACAGCTTCACAACAGCAGCTTACGGGTTGCCATATATTGCAGGCTTTCAAAGGACGATAACCTTGAGGGGGAGAGCGCAAGCATACAGAACCAGCGGGATATGCTGGAAACATGGTGTCAGGAGCGCAGGCTTACGGTGGTTGGGGTGTACGCTGATGACGGGTATTCCGGCTTATACATGGACAGACCTGATTTTCAGAGAATGTTATCTGACTGCAAGCAGGGTAAAATTGACGTGGTAGTGACAAAGGATATGTCAAGGCTTACCCGTAACAGCACACATTCGGGGCAGTTAAGGGACGAATTTTTCCCAAAGCACCATATCCGCTACATAGGCGTGACGGACGGCGTTGATACGGGGAAAGATGATGACCTTATCGCATTCCGCAGCGTTTTCAATGAGATTTACTCAAAGGATATTGGGAAAAAGGTACATTCCTCTTATGTCATCAAGGCGAAAAAGGGCAAGTTTACCGGATGCATTGCACCTTTCGGGTACATGAAGTCACCGGAAGATAAAAATTTCCTGATACCGGACAAGGATACCGCTTGGATTGTGCAGAAGATATTCGGATGGGCAGCCGAAGGGCATGGCACGAATTGGATCAGGCGCAGGCTTGAGGAAGAAAAAATCCCCGCACCCTGCTGGTGGAACAGGAAAAAAGGGTTACGCAACCATGTGAGCAAGTGGGAAAAGGAATACGGGGAAAATGGCAGATATATGTGGGATTTTACCACAATCAAGGAAATATTAGCCAATCCCGTCTATATTGGCACGATAGCGTCACAGAAAGCAAACTACCGTTTCAAGGTCGGCTGGCTTGGCGACAAGAAGCCGGAGGAATGGATACAGGTGGAGAACGTGCATGAGCCGCTTGTGGATATGGACACCTACAATCTTGTGCAGGAAAAGGTAAAGATACGCAAAAGACCTGACGCATGGGGCAATTACGGGATATTTGCAGGGCTTGTCAAATGCGGGGAATGTGGCAGTTCCATGAACCAGCGTGTGGCAAATTCAAAAGCAAAGACAAGGATACTCACCTGTGCAAAATACAATAAATACGGAGTGGCGCATTGCAGCCAGCACAGATTGGAACTTGACACTCTGTATCAGATTGTATTGGAGCAGATACGCACCTGTGCGGGACTTGCCCTCGCTGATGAAGCAAAAGTCATGGAGGAACTCCGTAAAAGCTGCCAGCATGACAGTGAGGAAGAACACAGCCGCATGAAAGCGAATGTTGCAGAGAGTGAAAGCAGGCTTTCCGAACTGGATGCGCTTGTTTCAAAACTCTATGAGGATTGGGTAGCGGGCAGGATCAACGAAACAAACTTTACCCGTATGATGGAAAAGGCACAGGGCGAACAGGAAGCCTTACAGAAAAAGGCGGACATGATGCGTGAGCGTCTTGACGGGGCAGCAAAGGAGCAGGCGGACAATTCAAAGTGGCTGTCACTGATAAGGCAGTATGCCGACATTAAGGAACTTGACAGGGAAATGCTTCATCTGCTTATTAAAGAGATTGTCGTCCATGAGGATATGTCAGAGGGCAGACGGAACACAACGGTAGAGATACATTTTAATTTTATGAAACAGGGAAGCCAGCTAACAGTAAAAAGTTAGGGTGACGCTTCTGAAAACCGCATACAGGGGAATGGTGTTTATCCCCTGTGGCGGGGAAATATCTACAAAACACAATCAAATCTTGAAGTTTCACAATCAATTCGATTATTTTTCAACTATTTAGGTATGACACACTTTATCCACTTCCTTTCGGAATGGCACAAAAAAAGACCCGGCCCCACGCCTCTAAGTCCTCGAAAATCGGTACTTCCGTGCGCCGCCAGGGGCTCGAACCCTGGACACCCTG